>JACDAU010000504.1 GCA_013695265.1 Chloroflexia bacterium | reverse complement strand
CAAGTCCCATCGCCTCGGCGGCCGGGCCCACGACGAGATCTTAATGGACTGCCTCGCCACTGAGTTCGAAGGCAGCCTCCTTCCCGCCCTCCGGCCAGGCGAATAATAGCCATCTGGCATAGGCGTAACGCATATTCCGTAGGGTGCACGTATCCGTACTTGTCCAGTCCCTGCAAGTTCCCCAGGCGGTAACCGATAACCGCACCTTGCACGGCCCGTACGACGATACGGCCAGGAGGAGCCGCCACGACGGCAAAGCAACGGTAGATCATCGGTCAATGACTTCTCGACAAACACCATCGGCGCTGCGCCTGAAGGCCGTGCTCCATCTCAGGCTACTCGATCGGGTGCAAACCAGCCTCGATAGCGGCTCGGTGCGGTTCCAGGAACGGTGGCAACGCGAGCCCCTCGCCCAGGTGTGCGGGATCCTCATCGGTCGCGAAGCCAGGGCCATCCGTCGCGATCTCGAAGAGCACGCCGCCCGGCTCGCGGAAATAAATCGAGCGGAAGTAGAAGCGGTCGATCACCTGCGTCACCGCCAGTCCCGCCGCCGCGATACGCCGCTGCCACCGCAGGTGCTCCTCATCGTCCGCCGCGCGAAAGGCAACGTGATGCACCCCTCCGATCCCCGTGCGGGCAAGAGCTTGATCTGGCCGCACAACGATCCGAACCTGCGTGCCCGGCCCTCCCGGCCCGGACTCGAAGACACATACCCCCTCTTGATCCTCTGCGCGACGGAAGCCCAGTATCTCCGTGAGCACGCGCTCGGTGGGTGCGAGTTCGTGAATGGTGAGCGTAACTGAATAGAGCCCTCGCACGGCGTATTCGACTGGAACTGCACTCTCTTCCCATGGCGTGCCACCCGGGACACCATCGCCGCCGCCATCGTCCAGAAGCTCTAGTCGCTGTCCCTCTGGATCGGTAAATGGCAAGAACCCCACACCCGCGCGTTGCTGTATTCCGGTATGCAACACGCCGTTCTCATTGAAGCGTCGTTTCCACCACTCCAATGCGCCCTGCCCGGTCACCCGGAGGCCGACGGTTGCGACCTCTCCCGCACCCGGCCGGTTCGATCCACTGTTTGGCCAGTCGAAGAACGTCACCTCGGTGCCGGGGTTGCCCACCGCGTCTCCGTAGAAGAGGTGGTATGCGGAAACGTCGTCCTGGTTCACGGTGCGTTTCACTAACCGCAAGCCGAGTACCTGTCGGTAGAATCTCAGGTTGCCAGAGGCGTTCCCCGTGACCGCCGTTAGATGATGTATTCCGCCGATCTCCAACTGTTCCCTCACGGTTTCAAAGTCCTCCGAGCGCTATCGCAGCGCGTTGTCCACGTGCAGCAGCACACGGTATGGTTCGGTTTTCTCGCCGCAAGACAGGCAAGATAGTTGCCGCGGCCCCGGTCACCCACCGGCGTCACTGTCGTCCCGACGGCGAACTATGATTTCTATCTGGAGGGAACGTCGCTGCCCCAGCGGAAGAGGTTGTAGCCGTACCGGTCGCGGAGGCTGGCGACAGTAATCTGCAAGTGGCGGTCCCGTTCGGTATTGGCGGAACGCTCGGACTCCCAGAGACTTAGCTGGCGACTCGGCGAACACAGGCCAGTAACCCCCACACCGATAAGGCGCACGGAATCTCCCGTCGGCCATACCTGATCGAGCAGGTGCAGTGCTGCCGTGGCGATCTCGGCGTCGTGCGCTGTGGGTCTGGGCAAGGTGGCCTGCCGAGTCAAGGTAGTGAAATCGGACCAGCGAAGCCTGAGTTTCACAGTCGTGCCCACCATCTCCGCGCGCCGAAGCCGTTTGCCTACATCAGCCGCCTGGGCGTGGTCTGTACGTTGGAGCGTCTCGACATCCTCAACGTCGCGAGGGAAGGTGGTCTCCCGCGAAACGGACTTCGCAGCATGTTCGATAATCACGGGTCGGTCGTCGAGACCGCGGGCGTGGCGAGCGAGGGCACGGCCATGCTGTCCGAAACGGCGCTCCAATGATGCCGACGGCCAGGCGGCGATGTCGCCGATCGTATGCAGGCCGAGCGCGGCAAGACGTTCCGCTGTCTTCGTGCCAACCCCCCACAGCGCGATGGCGGGAAGATGCGCGAGGAACGCGGCCTCCACCCCTGGCGGAACCGTGCATATTGCGTTCGGAGGGCCGTCACTGCGCGCCGAGGCCTTACCAACATCGGTCGCAACCTTTGCCACGAGCTTATTTGTCGCCACGCCTATTGAGCACGGCAACCCGAGCTCCTCACGGATCTGCGCCTGGAGCTGTTGAGCGAGCATCCCCCCCGATGTCGAAAGCTCGCTCACGTCTAGAAATGCCTCATCGATTGAGATCTGCTCGACCATGGGCGTGCGCGCTCGAAGGCGCTGCATTACGGCGTGTGAGGCGGCGCGGTACGCAGGGAAGCTTGTGGGGAGCCTGAGCAAGTCGGGGCACAAAGCGAGAGCGCGAACCATCGGCATAGCGGAGCAAACTCCAAAACGCCGTGCAGGGTACGAGCACGATGAAACAACTCCGCGGCCCTCGACATTGCCTCCCACGGCAAATGCCTTGCCCCGCAACGGGGGATCGCGCTGTTCCTCCACTGCACAGAAGAACGCGTCAAGATCGACATGCAAAATGGTTCGCGGCATCTCTCGTCTCAAAGCTGCAGGTCGTTAGCAGGCTGATCCTGAAGCGGTGCCCACAACACTCATTATCGAGTTATGGTGTTCGCTTGCAAACTCCGCCGCTCCGCAGTCAATGGCCCAACGGCGAGGAACGCCGGGTGTGTGAGTCCCCGGCGCGATCCCTGCGACGATTGCCTGCCATACAGGTCTTCCTGCTACCGACTCATCGAGCGGTAGCGCCGTACGCCGAGCGGCGCGAACACGGCGATCAGGATGACCACCCAGATGAGAGTGAGCAAGATCGGCTGCTCGGCGGGGAATCCGTTCCCGACATAGGGGTTCGGGTTGCCCCAAAGCTCTCGCACCGCCGACGTCAGAACACTGACCGGGTTCCACTCCGCGACCGGCTGGAGCCACGACGGAAGTGTCTGCGGCGGAACGAAGATGTTGGACAGAAAGGTGAGAGGAAAGATCGTGGTAAACGAGACCTGCTGCGCCACCTCAACCGTTGGCACGGACAGTCCCAGCCACACGCCGATCCAGGACATCGCGAAACTGAAGAGTAGCAGCAATGCCACGCCAGCGAGGAACTCCAGGACGCTGGAATGCACGCGCCAGCCGACAGCGAGGCCCGAGAGCATGAGCACGACCAGAATACCGCCGTTGTACACCACATCGGAAATTGTGCGGCCGCTCAGGACTGCCGAGCGCGCCATTGGCAGTGACCGGAAGCGGTCGAGTATGCCCTTGTTGATGTCGTCGGTTATGCCGATGGCGGTCGTTGCGGCGGCGAAAGCGATGGTCTGTGCAAAGATACCGGGCAACAGAAACTCGCGGTACGAGCCGCCGCCCGGCAGCGGGATCGCTCCACCGAAGACGAACGCAAAGAGCAGAACAAACATCACCGACTGGAGGATCGCAAAGATCGCGAGTTCGGGGATACGCGGGATGCGCTTCAGGTTGCGCCCTGTGACTATTAGTCCGTCATTGATCGCGTGGCGTAGTCCGCCGGTCGCGGCTGGCGCCTGGAGTCTTGTTGCCGTCATGAGTCCCTCCGGGAATCCCGCCCTTTGGGGGCCGTACTATCATCGTCTTCACTCTCCGCCGCTGTCTCAGCTGCATGCCCCGTGAGCGTCAGAAAGACGTCGTCAAGCGTCGGGCGCCGCAGTCCGATATCGTCAATTGTGATCCCGGCC
>JACDAU010000466.1 GCA_013695265.1 Chloroflexia bacterium | reverse complement strand
CCACTGACCATTGCTTTATCGCCGGTGCGTGGTGGCCGGGCAAGGTGCGGCGGGTGCGCCTGGTGATGCTCCTGCCGAGTCCCTTGGGTGGATGCCGGCGCGGCGGCAACCGGTGTGGGCCTGCGGCAGCTATCGCGCCTGCGGTACAATCAGGGGTAGAAGAGAGTCATCAGATGCACGAAGGGATGGAGTATGGTCACAGGAACAATCAAGCGGCTAGTGGCGGATCGAGGCTTCGGCTTTGTCGCCCAGGAAGGGCAGGAGGGCGACCTCTTTTTCCATGCCTCCTCGGTTCGGGGGGCGACGTTCGAGGATCTGCGCGTCGGGCAACGCGTACAGTTCGATGCGGAGCCGGACCCACGCGGCACGGGTACACGGGCGATCAACCTGCGGCCCGCCGAAGAGGCCGAGGGGGAGCCGACTGATGATGGCGACGATGCCGACGCCGTGAGCGCGCCGCCATCAGGCACCTTCACCGTGCGCTTCGAGAACGAGCAGCGGGTGCAGGAAGGACTCGAGGGGTTGGGCGGTGGGAACTGGACGCTCCAGCGTATCACCCGGCAACCCGATGGCAGCGCGACCGCTGAGTTCGTTGCGGGGAACACCTCGTCCGCCGATCGGTAACAGCGAACCGCATATTTGCCGACATTCGAGTGCAGCACGACGTACCGCACCTGTTATAGAGGATGCGGAGGGAGGGGCGAAGCATTCGGAGCAAGACGTTCGGATTATCATCACCAGCCGAGACCTGAATGCTTCGCCCCTACAATGCAGCGGGGTACAAGCAGAGGAGTGAGCGTGGAGCAAGGCGTCGGCAGAGTCCATCAGGTGAGCGTATCGCGGGGCGGGGTACCGAAGCTCCCGGTGGACCGCGCACGCGTTGACGTGCTCGGGCTCGATGGCGACCGCCACAACGACACGAAGCACCACGGCGGCCCCGAGCGCGCGGTATGCCTCTACTCGCTGGAGCTACTGGAGAAGCTGAACGCAGAGGGTCACCCCGCGTATCCCGGCTCGATGGGGGAGAACCTCACCATCAGTGGCATCGCCTGGGAGCAGCTCACGCTGGGCTCGCGTCTGCGGGTCGGCGACGCTCTCGTGCTGCAAATCAGCGCGTACACCACCCCGTGCCAAAACATCGCGGGCTCGTTCGCCGACGGACGGTTCGTGCGCCTCTCGCATAAGCGTCACCCCGGCGAGGCCCGGCTGTACGCCCGCGTGATGGAGACCGGTGAGGCGCGCACGGGTGACGAGGTACGGCTGCTGCCGGATGCGTAGCGCGGGCGCTCCCCGATGGCTGGAGTGGGCGCGCGAGATGCTGGCGATGGCACAGACGGGCCTCACGTATGCCGCCGATCCGTACGACCGCGACCGCTACGAACGGCTGCGAGAAATCGCGGCGGAGATCGTCGCCGCCCACGGTGACCTTGAGTCCTCCCCAGTGCATGACCTGTTCGCGCGCGACACCGGCCACGCCACGCCGAAGGTGGATGTGCGGGGCGCGATATTCCGCGAGGACACGGTATTCCTCGTCCGGGAGCGCTCCGACGGCAACTGGACGCTGCCTGGCGGCTGGGCCGACCCCGGCGAGACACCGAGCGCAGCGGTCGTGCGCGAGATCAGGGAGGAGTCCGGCCTGGAAACCCGCGCCACCCGGTTGCTCGCGTGCTGGGACCGCGACGCACAGGGGCACCCGCCCGCCGCTTTTTACGCGTACAAGCTCTTCTTCGCGTGCGAGGTTATCCGCGAGGGGACGTTGCCCGAGAATCGCGAGACATCAGAGGCAGCGTACTTCCCGGTCGACGCCCTGCCGCCGCTCTCCCTCGCGCGCGTTACGCCCACCGAGGTGCGCGCACTCTTTGCTCTGCACCACCACCCTGAGCAAGCCGCCGCGTTTGACTGACCGGGGGGGCACAGACAATCCGGTGGAAAAGGTTTTGTGGGCATCCTGCAATTCGCGAGAGCCTCGTGGCCGGAAGACCACGGATTCCTCGCGCGCTCAGAATGACGACGCCTGTGTGTATGGCCGACAGTGGAATCATCTGATCACGCAATGACCTCTATGGTGTCGCCGTCCTGGACGGGGTGATCTCGACCGACCTGCTGTCCGGCGAAGCGCGCGGAAGGCCCCCACACGCGGCCGCCCCTGCTCCGCGCACCGACATCCTTGTGGATGCTCTCGGCGACATCGGCCACCGTCGCGCCGGGCCAGAGCGCGAGCGGCTCCTCCTTGGTCTCCCCGTCGTGGTGCAGGTACACGCGGAGCAGCCCCGTCAGCCGCCACACCTCCTGCTTGAAGGCGTCGAGGCTGTCGTCGTCGAGCACCGAGACTGGCAAGACCGGTAGATCCGGAACGTCGGCGCGCAGCCGGGCGAGCGTAGCCCCGTCGACCTCATCGGCCTTCGTCGCCGCGAGGATAGCGGGCAGATCGATCCCCGCAAGCTCAACCTCCCGCCGTACCTCCCGCAGCGCATCGAGCGGCGCGGTGACATCGTGGCAGTACACGATAGCATCCGCACCCCGCAGCACGCCGAGCAGTGCTCGCCCGCCGCCACGGTCCTCGGATGCTCCGGCAATCAGGCCGGGAATCTCCACGAGCTGCACCAGCACACCGCCGATTCGCGTGAGTGCGGGCACCGGACGCAGCGTGGTGAAGGCGTAGTTGCCGATCTTGATCTGTATCTCGGAGAGCGCGTGGAGCAGCGAGGACTTACCCGCGTTCGGCGCACCGACGAGCGCGACTTG
>JACDAU010000465.1 GCA_013695265.1 Chloroflexia bacterium | reverse complement strand
ACAGGGCACTGCCCGCCTGCATGTCGCTGCCTATGGGCGGTACAGGTACTGCAGCCGGGGCGTGGGGTCGAGCCCTGCCGCCTCAAGGACGGCGAGCGCCTCCGGCTTCCTCGGTTCCATCCGTGCGGATAGCAGGTCGAGCAGGCCGGGGCTTTGTTCGTAGCGTACGATGGTCGCCCCGTCGATCTTCGCCAGTCGCTGCGCCTGCGTTGCGGCATCGTCGAGATCGCCCAGCGAGTCCACGAGCTTCAGCTCCTTCGCCTTTCTCCCAGAGTATATCCGACCATCCGCGAGTTCGCGCACGTGTGCCTCGGGGAGCTTGCGGCCAGCGACGATCACGCCCACGAACTGGCCGTATGTCTCGTCAATGAGTTCCTGAAGGATCTGCCGCTCCTCTGTCGTGAGGTCGCGCGTTGGGGAACCGATGTCCTTGTACTCCCCGCTCTTGATGACGACCTGCTTAAGGCCAAGCTTGTTCGCCGCCTCCTCGTAATTCAGAAAGCTCAGGATGACGCCGAGCGAGCCAGTGAGGGTCGCGGGGTTTGCGACGACATGGTCCGCCGCCATAGAGATGTAGTAGCCGCCGGATGCAGCCGTGTCGCCCATGGAGACCACGACCGGCCTGCCGCTCGTTTCTTTGAAGTCAAGGATGTCGCGGTACATCTCGTCGCTTGCCACGACGCCGCCGCCTGGTGAGTTCACCTCCAGGATGATCGCCTTTACCGCATCATCGTTCGCGGCTTGCATGAGTTGACTGTTGAGGTTTTCTGGCGTGGCCCCCTCGGAGCCGAGCAGCCCACCGCCCGATGCGCCGATGACGCCGGAGACGGGCAGGACGGCGACTTTGTTTGAGCCGGAACCATCGATGTGCTGCTCGTCCCACTGGACACTGCCCGCAGATCCTGATGCGGTGCCCGCAATCGCCGCGACGAACACCACGAGAGCCACGAGTGCGAGCACGCCGAACACAGCGCCGATAACGGCGGCCCAGATGCAGCCGCGGTTGCGGCGGCGCGGCTGCGCGGGTTGAGTCTGATCATTCGATTGCACGTTCACTCTCCTTACCGGCCCGTTCGACCGGTCCTGTTTCCTTCGGCCCGGTTCCATTATAAACCCACGAAGGGTACCTCCGCATCCACATCCGAGCGAGCACGGCGACTACCGTGCGGGTAGCCCCTTTCTGCCGATGAGAAGCATGTGCGTTGTCGCACCCTCAAGCGTCGGTTCCTCTGCGGTTTGCACGCAGATGCTCAACAGCTCCTCGAACGCCGCACCGTCGCTCCAGACGTCGAGGGTGGATTCATCGAGCGTGGCCGCTATGCCCACGCTGGCAACCATGCGCTGGGTGGTGATGCCGGCGCGGGAGAACAGGATCTGCATCTCGCTCGGGATCGGATAAAATCCCTCGGTGAAGCGTCCCGGACGCGTACCGACGTACCGACCGTCCTCAAGCGCTCGGTGCAACGCGCCAGCGTCGAAATCGCCTGTGCTGCGCGTTGTAGTACGGGAACCATCGTTGCCATGTCATTCTCAGCCGCCGCGAAGAATCCGTAACCCTGAGCGATGGTTGCTGCGCCACGAACCCGACTACGCAAACGAGGGTGTGCGCCGGACGATGACGGTTCCGTCTCGGCTCACAGCGGTTGAGATTCTTCAAGGACATTGGTCCTGCTGCGTTGATCAGTTTTTGGGTGGGCACAGGACTGTGTGAGGGCGAGGACGGAATCAGTCGGCATCGTGTAAGGAGCGGGTCTGCGTCTGAGGGCGAGTATCGTGAGCACCAACAAGCCCAGGAATGTATGGGCTCCGACTTATTCTCAGGAGAGAATCTTGTGATATTGGGAGTACAACACAAAGTATCAAGCAGTTTCAACGTACATAACTCTCACGTGCTGCACACAATTTCATCAACGCCGCCCTTGCGGACGGGCTGACGGCCCCATCATTCGTTTGGGTGGCTGTGGTGCCAGGTGGTATACTCGTTGCTGTGTGCCGCGAATCGGCAGACTGTAACTGCCTGTCACGATGGCGGGCCAGCAGGGAGACCATGGACCTGAAGACATCGTCGCGCGTGAACAATACCTCTCTACAACTACTGATAGTTCTCGCGCTGTTGATCTCCGCGTGTGGTTCGGCCACTGGGAGCATCTCCAGGAGCACGCCTCAGTCTTCTCGCCCGGTGCCGACTTCCGCCACCACAGCCGGCGAGGGTGCGGCGGCCGTTCCCACCGCGAGCGATTCGGTAACAGTGCCAGCAGGGGATGAGAATAAGCTGGAGCCAGCACCCAGCGACCGGGAGCAGCCAGCACCAGTCGCAGAGGTGCGCCAGGACGACGCACAGAAGCCGGTGGTGGTGCCCGCCGAGGAGAAGCCAGTGCGCCCTGCGGCGAGGCCCGCTCCAGCGGTCAGCAGCCCCCGGACGAAGCCACCAGTTCCCCCGAAGCAGGTGAAGCCACAGGCCCCTCCCCGCGAGGCGTTGTCGATCCCCGAGCCGGGGCGGAAGTATCACCTGCAATTGGACATCGAGGGCCTGGTCACGTATATCTACGCCAAGGCTGATGGCGAGCGGCACGTGGTAGCGTCCGAGGATGCGCGCTGGGTTCCGGGGATGTTCGAAAAGTACGTGACCCTCTCGCCGGATAATCGGACCGTTACGTATGCCAAGGCGGTGCAGTCGCGCACGGACCGGATGAAGCTGTACCTCCTTGACGTGGACGGCTCGAACCAGCGCCTCCTGCTGGACCTGCCATGGGAGCTATGGGTTGCTGCGCCGGTGTGGTCGCCGGACAGCGAGCGCATCGCGTACGTTCGCTCGGCGTCTCCGGGACAGAAGCCGGGGCTGGAGCTGTGGGTCATCAACGCGGATGGCACGAACAACCGCAAGCTGCTCGCGCACCCGTCATTACACGCCGGGCTGTTCTACGGGACGGTCCGCAAGCCGTTAACGTGGACCAGGTATGGCGACGTACGGTACAAGGACTACCAGACCGATACGGTGTGGACCGTGAACGGACAGACCGGGGGGCTCACCTCAACGCAGGCGGAGATCGACCCGCCCGAGGCGACGATCCCGGTGGTGAAGACAAAGCACGAGATCCCCATTCAGTCTCAGAACGACCCGCGCTGGCGCTACGATTTCATGAAGCCGCAACCGAACTCGCTGGGCAGTTATGGATGTGTGCTGACCTCCGTGAGCATGTCGTTCAACGCCCACGGCTTGCCGACGGATCCGAAGCGCTTGAACAAGCAAATGGACAAGTTCGCCGCGAACTTTGAGTGGGGCTACGCCGAGTACGTGAGCGACTACAAGCTCGACGTTTCGCACCAGCAATGGCGCTTCGACTGGTACGCCCTTGATCTGTCCCTGCACAGGGGTTGGCCCGCGCTGGTGTGGCTGGCCGACGCCTTTACCATCGAATCCGCGACGCTCACGCACTGGGTACTGGTCGTCGGCGGTGACGGCCAGACCCCGAGCGGGTATCGCATCTACGATCCCTGGGACGGCACGACGTACAAGACGCTTGCCTACTACACGGATAAGGGGTATGACCTGCAAAAGGTGTATTCGTACGTGCCAGTGCCGCCCAAGAAAGCGAAGCCCGCGAAGCCCGGCGTGGACACGCCACGCAGTAAGAAGAACGGCACGAAGCCGTAGGCACCTCAGAGGTCTACGTTCGTTGAGGGACTCGCTCGGGCGCGGAGAGTAGATCGAAGGGCCGGTGGGGCTCGGTCTGATACCAGTACGCCGTTGATGATATGTCGTCGCTGCGCTTGTTCGCGTGGCCGTGCTCAATCGTCACGCGGACGGAGCGCTCAAACGTAGCCGGATCCTCTATGTGAAAACGGTACAGGGAGACTGGCTCTGCCCAGTTTTCGCCACCCGGCAGTGTGACGCCGTGGTACGGCGCGTGGTAGTCCTGGGTAGGAGCCCACGCTGTGTTGAAGTAGTCCTCGGTCCCGGTGCCGTGCAGCGACGGCGGCCAGGTTTCGCCGTCTATGAAGATCATGTCGTCGCCCTCACCGTACCAGTTCCACTCGCTGGTGTCGCGCAGGTTGTGGATGTTCAGCACGCAGCCGACGTAGTGGCCGCGACCCTCGGCTTCGAGGATGGTGTAGTTGCCCTCCCCGCCGATGTTCTCTCCGCATCCCTGGAACTCATGGTTGCTCTGCCCGCGCTCCGATTCGCCATCGGTTGGGTTCTCCCGACGCCACTGCGCGTGGAAGCGTCCGAGCCCGTCTTCCAGCGTGTCGAACTGCTCGTAGTCCACGTAGTAGTAGAAGTAGACGGATTCGCTTTCAAGCTCGCTCGCGACCTCCATGCGCGCGCCCGATGCGAACGGCATATGGAAGAAGCAGTTGAACCCTTTGCCGTTCTGCGGACTCATCTGGAGCGGGGCGGAGACGAAGTTTGCGGTGCGTCCGTGCCCAATGCCAAAGAAATCACCGATGGGCACGAGCACGCTCGGCTCCGCCTCGTCGTCCCAGTACATGCGAAGGACGAGCCGACGCAGGTAGTCTGGCTCGGCGGTACCCTCGGGCGCGATCGTTACCCAGATGTGGTTGATGCTGCCAGCGCCGCTGATGTTTGCCAGGGTAACGATCTCGCCTGGGGCGATGGTAAGCCGGTCGTCGTTCCCGCCGGTCTGATCCCAACTCGAAGCCCGCCGCCTTATGCTGGCACGAAGGCGGGGAAGGTCGCGCAAACTGCTGCCAAAGTCTCCGTACGAACTCACTGGCATCTCCCTGGTCTAGCGTGGACTTGACGCAGGCCGGACTATAGCGCGGTGGTGATCCTGGCGTCAAGACCCCGATGGTCCGCCGCGGTGGAGGCGGGCGGGCGTTCAGTGGAACGCCCCTACGCGTGGCTGTGCTGATGATGGCACGTATGGTGCGCGCTTGGCGCTTCCATGATAAGCTCCCGCGTCGCGGGATCGTCTCAGCAAACAGGCATCACGAAGGAGCGTGCGGAGTGACCAGGATCGCGTTTGTTGGCGCCGGCAGCGTTGTATTCACGAAGAACCTGTTGACGGACATCCTTTCGTTTCCCGAACTGCACGGCGCAACGATCGCGCTGCACGACATCGGTGCGGAGAGGCTGGAGACGGCGGGGATGATGGCCCGGTGGACATCGGAACAGCTCAACGCCGGCGCGCAAGTCGAGGAGCACCATGACCGGCGGGCGGCGCTAGCGGGCGCTGACTTCGTCATCAACGCCGTGCAGATCGGGATGCACGAGGCGACGCTGCTCGACTTCGAGATCCCGCGGAAGTACGGGCTAAAGCAGACGATTGCAGATAGCCTGAGCGTCGGCGGCATTTTTCGCGGATTGCGGACGATCCCGTTTATGCGCGATCTCGCGAGCGACATGCGCGACGTGTGTCCCGACGCGCTGCTGCTGAACTACACGAACCCGATGAGCATGCTGATGTGGGCGACGTACGAGTCGCATCCCGAACTCCGAAGCATTGGCCTCTGCCATAGCGTGCAGTTGACCGCGCGCGAGATCGCGGGCTATATCGGTGTGCCGCTTGAAGACATGGTGTACGAGTGCTTCGGGATCAACCACATCGCGTGGATGACCCGTTTGGAGGTCGATGGGCAGGACGTGTATCCTCGGTTGTTCGAGGCGATGGAGAACTCGGAGATTTATGCCAAAGACAAGGTGCGCTTCGAATTGATGAGCACGCTTGGGTACTTCGTGACTGAGTCGAGCGAGCACAACGCGGAGTACACGCCGTACTTCCTGCGGCGCGATGACTTGATCGATCGGTACGATGTGCCGGTGGACGAGTACATTCGCCGCAGCGAGGACAATCTGGTGAAGTATGCGGAGACGCGGCGGAGGCTGCTCGCTGGGGAGTCGTTCCCGATGAAGCGCAGCGTCGAGTACGGCTCACTGATCATCCACTCGCAGGTCACGGGCGATCAGCGGGTGATCTGGGGAAACGTGCGCAACACGGGCCTGATCACAAACCTCCCGGAGAATTGCTGCGTCGAGGTGCCCGTGGTGGTCGACCAGAGCGGCCTGCGCCCCTGTCACATGGGCGCCTTGCCCCCGCAGCTTGCCGCAACCTGTTTGCCGCACGTGTCCGTGCAAGAGCTTGTAGTGCGCGCGGCATTGGAGGGGCGACGGGATCACGTGCACCACGCCGTAGCGCTGGATCGACTGGCGCCGACCGTCCTGTCGCTCGACGCGATGCGGGAGATGACGGAGGAGCTCCTGGACGCGCACGGCGACGCGATGCCGGAGGGGGTGCGGCCTGCCGGGTCCGCAGTCGCGGTCTGATTGTAACACCGAGTGCCTACCAGTGGTTGGTGCCGACGAGTCTGAAGATAGAGATGCGATTTTGGGTGGCCAACGGTCCGGTGGATCTACTACCAGATCATCTAACTGTTGAGCCGAGGCAGGCTTGCGGGGTTTAGATCCCAAGGGAGACGTGAGATACTGCGGCGGTAACACATGGGCGTTAGCCTCAAAATACTTTCGGGTCACGGCCCAGCGAAGACTTGGGTTGGCGACGAAGCCGACCGCTCCCTCATCGAGTTGAAGCGGGCCATGGTCCATTGGGTGATTACAATCAAGAAAGAGGCGGCAGTACGCCACCTCTTCCGCTTCTCCTTGTGCCCCAAGACCCCGAAGTTAA
>JACDAU010000463.1 GCA_013695265.1 Chloroflexia bacterium | reverse complement strand
GGCGCGAAGACGCCGAAGGAGGAGGCATTCTCCAAGCTCAAGGCGGCGCTGAAGAAAGCGGCGGCGCGCACGAAGGAGGCGCTACTCGATGCGATACGCGAGGCGCTCGCGACGATCACCGCCGAGGACGCGGACGGATACTTCGCCCACGGCGGCTACAAGGTGCCGGGACAATACTAATGAAGGGTACTGTACACACGGGCTGCTCGTGAATAATGCGGGCTCAGCGGCCGTAGAGCTCGGTTAGCCCGCGTAACCGGGCCGCGAGGCCGGGCGTGAGCGCGTCCGAGGTCAGCCGCCATTCCCAGTTGCGCTCCTCGGTTCCGGGGACGTTCATCCGGTGCTCACTCCCCAGGCGCAGCACATCCTGCACCGGCAGCATGGCGAGCGCGGAGACGGACGAGAGCGCCGTCCGGATCAAGTCCCAGCTGGGATCGGTGACCGGACGGTCGAGGTAGTGACGGGCAAACGCCCGCTCGTTGTCGGTGGCGTGTTCCCACCAGCCGCGCGTGGTGTCGTTGTCGTGCGTGCCGGTATACACAACGGAGTTGGGCACGTGGTTGTGGGGCAGGTAGGGGTTTGTGGGGTCGTTGAACGCGAACTGGAGGACTTTCATCCCCGGCAGGCCCAGCGTATCGCGCAGGTGCTCCACGTCCGGCGTGATGATCCCCAGGTCCTCGGCGATGATGGGGAGATCGCCGATCTGCGCGCTCAGGGCCGAAAAGAGCGCGAGTCCCGGCCCCGGTACCCACCGGCCATTGATGGCGGTCGTCTCCGTCGCGGGCACCTCCCAGTATGCCCGGAAGCCGCGGAAGTGGTCGATGCGAATAAGGTCGTACAGCGAGAGCGCGTGGCTCAGGCGCATCGTCCACCATGCGTACCCGTCCCGTGCGAGGGCGTCCCAGTTGTACAGGGGGTTGCCCCATAGTTGGCCGGTAGCGCTGAAGTAGTCGGGCGGGACGCCGGCGACGACCGTGGGCTGGCGCGCGGCGTCGAGGTGGAACAGATCCGGGTGCGCCCAGACGTCCGCGCTGTCGAAGGCGACGAAGATGGGGAGGTCGCCGATGATGCGAATACCTCGCGCGCTCGCCTCCCGCTTCAATGCGTCGTACTGTCCGGCGAAGCAGAACTGTACCCAGGCGTGGAAGTGTATCGCGCCCCGTAGCTCGCGCCGTGCTCGCTCCAGCGCGGCGGGCGCTCGTGCCGCGAGATCAGTTTCCCAGGTGTGCCATCCGTCGCCGTTGTGCGCGTCCTTGAGCGCCATGAAGAGCGCGTAGTCATCGAGCCATGCGGCCTTACGCGCCAGAAACGCCTCGAACTCCGCGCTTTCCGAGAACCGGGTGTGCGCCCGCCGCAGAAGTTCTATCTTGTGCTCGCGTACCACCCCGTAGACCACACGGCCGTCGGGAACGCCCAACCCACTGTCGAGTTCATCGGGGTGCAGCAGCCCGACATCGACGAGCCGATCGAGGCTGATGAGCAGCGGCTCGCCCGCGAACGCGGAGTAGGAGCTGTACGGCGAGTTGCCCGCCCCAACGGGGTTAAGCGGGAGCACCTGCCATGCTCGCTGGCCAGCGTCCTCCAGGAATCGCAGAAACCGGTGTGCTTCTGGCCCGAGGTCGCCGATGCCGTAGGGACCGGGGAGGGACGTGGCGTGCAGGAGCAGGCCACTCGCTCGCTGGAGCTGCATCAGGGCGGGGTGGATTCGGCAAGGGAGCGCATCAGGAGGGCAACGTCGTCTCGCTCCTCCCAGCCGTTGCGCTGATAGAAACCTCGAACGTATGACTCGCGCACGCGCCGATTGAAGAGCATCAGGCGCGTGCACCCGCGCTCTCGTGCCTCGTCCTCGATGGCCGCGAGCAAACGGCTGCCGATCCCCGAAGACCGGTATGCCTCCAGGATGAAAAGCTCCGAAAGGTAGCCCTCCGGCCCGATCAGCAGGTTCGGGAACCAGTGTACCGCCGCGTATCCGACAACCTCCCCACCGACCGTCGCGGCCAGCACTGTCTGGTTCTCATCCCCCTCGCACACCTCCAGCCCGCGCCTCGCCCGCGCCTCGGAGCGTGCCGGCGCCTCCCGATTCACGTGGTCGAACCAGCCCACCTCACGCAGGATCGCGGCTATTGCCGTCGCGTCGCCGGGCCGTGCCAGACGGATGCTTCGCTCGAGCTGATGGAAACCATGCGCCTCAGGATCACTCATTGATGGCTCCTTCTGTCTGGGTGCCGAGCGAAGCCCGCGAATGGGCCGTCGGTTGGGCGCTCGCTCCAGACCAGATCGCATCCACCTCACGACGAGGCGGCACGCACGATTGTCGGGCAGGTTAAGACCAACAGTGTCCAAGTATCCATGGGCGCTAACGCGGGCGGCCAGTGATGGTATAAACGGCGCCCTCCTGCAGGTCCGTCAGATAGAGTTCTCCCGCCTCGTCCTCGCCAAACGAGCTGATGTTGCGGTCCGTGTCGAGCGCCTGGGTCATCACCCACCGGCCCGCAGCATTGCGGTACAGGGTCCACAGCAGGCCCGACACGTAGTCGCCGAAGATGTAAGCGCCCCGGAGCGCCGGCGAATTCTCACCTCGATAAACGTACCCACCGGTGATGGACTGGCCGATGCTGTGGCTGTACTCCGCGACAGGTGCGGTAAGGCCGGTGCGGTCGCACTGCTCGGCCTCGTAGCAGTGGTTGCCCTCGGTGATCGGCCAGCCATAGTTACGGCCAACCTTGTCACCCGCCGGCTGAAACTCCACCCACTCCCACGCGTTCTGTCCCACATCGGCGATGTACAGGTCGCGGGTCTCACGATCGAAGCTGAAACGCCACGCGTTGCGCAGTCCCTTCGCCCATATCTCAGGCCGAGTGCCTTCTTCGTCTACGAAGGGGTTGTCCTGGGGTACGGAGTAGGGTCGGTCTCCGCCGCTGTTCACGTCGATGCGGAGGATTTTCGCGAGAAAGGTGTCGTTGTTCTGGCCATTACCGTAGGTATCTCCCGCCCCCCCGCCGTCGCCAAAGCTGATGTACAGGTAGCCATCGGGGCCGAACGCGAGCATCCCACCGTTGTGGTTTGCCGCCGGATCCTCTTGGGAGAGGACGATCTGCTCACTGGCGGTGTCGCCCTCGCGGCGGTCTCCGGTGGCGGTGTAGCGCGCGACGGTGTCATTGCCTTCCCGGTCCGTGTAGTTCACATAGAAGTAGCCGTTCTCCTTGAAGCGCGGGTGGAACGCAAGGCCGAGCAGTCCCTGCTCGCTGCCGTCGGAAAGCACCTTGTCCGTCATATCAAAGAAGAGGTTGCCGTCTGGGATGGTACGAATCGTGCCGCCCTTCTCGATCGCAAAGATGCGGCCACTTCCATCACCGGCGTGGGTTACAAAAAGCGGCTGGTTTAGCTCGCCAGCGAATCGCTCAAGGCGCAGCGTGACCCGCTTGGGATCGAAGCGCGCGGCGGGCTGGGCCGCCGTTGAGGTGGCTTTAACGTTCGCGGGGACGCGCGTTTGGGCCTCCTCACCGGTCGGGGTGTCGTCACGACCGCTTGTCGCAACCGCAGCCTCTTCCGGGGTCCTGGTGGTTTGGGGCTCAGTGCCGGGTGGCTCAGTGGCGCCGATAACGGCGGTGCCCCCAGAAGAGTCCACGGGAGTTGCCGCTGGCTCCTGCCCGCCGCAGCCCGCGAGTAAAAGCGCAATACAGAAACCGACTATACCAGCACGCGAGCCGGCTGCCTGGAGCTTCATGTTCGGGGCGTCCCTTTCTCGTGATCCGTGAACCGCTACCTGCTGCGGGCCGCACAAAACGTGAGGGATACCCGCAGGATCCAATGGGTGAGAATCCTGGTCCCAGTATACACCGCTGGCTTTCGGCTCAGTCCCGTCCGGCCGGTCCACTTCTTTGGTAGGGGAGGTTCTCCGTGCCTGCCTAGTCGCATCAGTTCCGCACGGGGACATCCCCGTAGAGGCGTTCAACTGAACGACCACCGCCTCCTCCCGACCCAGTTCCGGCGCTTGATCCGCTAGAGAGTGGGGCATCTGACCCTCGAGCAGGCCGCGAGACGGGCCAGGCATCCGACGGTAAGCCGACGAATGCCGTAAGTTGATGCGAATGGGCAGGCACGGAGACCTGCACCCTTCCGAGGCCGGGCGTCCTGCTCAGGAACCGTTGCGATATTACCAGTGCCGCCTCGCAGACGCTCTCGCCGAAGTCCGGGGTTCAGGCTATCGGCGCCGCAGCGACGGTCTCCGCTGCCCGTGTGAGACGCTCCAGCGTCCGCTCGCGGCCGAGCACGCGCATCGTGTCAAAGAGGCCCGGAGCGACGGTCTTGCCGGTAATCGCGATGCGTAGAGCGGCGAACAGCACGCCAGCCTTGAGGTCGAGCTGCTCGGCGAGTTGGCGCATCCGGCTCTCCATCGCCGCTTCGTCCCACTCATCGAGGCCTTCCAGTCGCTTGTGCGCCGTCTGGATCGCGTGATGTGCTCCCTCGGGCGTGAGTTTCTTCCCGGCGACCTCCGCCGCCGAAGGCTCGGGCTCACGAAAGAAGAAGTCCGTGAGCTCCACAACCTCCGGCAGCAGCTTGACCCGATCCTTGACCAACGCGATCACGGCCGCCACGTATTCGCGAGTCGGCTCGCCCGAGAGCAGTCCGGCACGCTCCAGGTACGGCGCACACCGGTCGGTCACGTCCGAGAGGGTCAGGATGTGGTTGATGTAGTGGCCGTTCATCCACTCCAGCTTCGTACGGTCGAAGATCGCGGGGGTCGGGTGGAGTTTGTCCACATCGAAGATCGCCACCAGTTCCTCGCGACTAAAAATCTCCCGGTCGCCGCTGTACGCCGCGCCCAGAAGCGCCAGGAAGTTAAACAGCGCCTCCGGCACGAACCCCATCTCCCGAAACTCCAGCACCGCCGTCGCGCCGTGCCGCTTCGCGAGCCGCTTGCGGTCCGGCGCAAGGATCTCGCTCCCGTGCACGTACTCCGGCTGAGGCCATCCGAGCGCCTGGTGGAGCAGGGTGTCGCGCGCGCCGGTGCTCAGATACTCCGGTCCGCGAACGACGTGGCTGATCTGCATCAGGTGGTCATCGATCACTACGGCAAAGTGGTACGTCGGGAACCCATCGCTCTTCAGTAAAACGAAGTCCTGCACGGTCTCGTGCTTGTACGTGAGCACACCGCGCAATGCATCGGTCAGGTGCGTCTCCCCCTCCAACGGCACGGCGAACCGGATCACGCTCGGGTCGCCAGATGCTTCCTGTTCCGCGCGCTCCTCCGCGCTCATGAAGCGGCAGTGCCGATCGTATCCGGTTGGCTGGTGCTTACGCTCCTGCTCCGCGCGCAGTGCCGCAAGCCGCTCCGCCGTGCAATAGCACCGATACGCCGTGTTATTCGAGACGAGCCGCTCGGCGTGGTCGCGGTATAGCTCCGTGCGCTCCGACTGCACGTACGGACCGAACGGCCCGCCGATCTCTGGTCCCTCGTCCCACTCCAGACCGATCCAGCGCAAGGTATCCATCATCGCCTCGACGGAACCCGGCACCAGGCGCGTGCGGTCGGTGTCTTCGACGCGCAGCACGAACTGGCCCCCATGGTGACGAGCGAGGAGCCAGTCGAAGATTGCCGTGCGTACGTTGCCAATGTGCAGGAGCCCGGTCGGGCTTGGGGCCATGCGCGTGCGAACAGGGGAGCGGGTATCAGCCAAAGTTCACCTTCCAGGAGAAACGTGCGAGATCGCGCGGGACGACCCCGTGCGACTGCCAATTATAGCCAGCTGGCTCGGGTACGCTCAACCGATGCCCAGGGCACGCGCTCCCCCCGTAGGGGCGTTCAGCTGAACGCCCGCTGAACGCCCGCCATCGCCAGCACAATGGTTCGAAGCGTCTGCTTACCGGCCCGGGTTGACGGTGC
>JACDAU010000459.1 GCA_013695265.1 Chloroflexia bacterium | reverse complement strand
CGTGCGTGGGGTGCGCCGTGGCCTGGCGCCAGGTCTCCTCGATCTCGCTGGCATCGTCGTGTCATTTGCCGTGAGCCTTGCCGGCCACCGGGGTCTCGCACCGGTTCTTGCACGTATCGGCGGACTGGACGGTTATGCGGCGGACTTCGCGGCCTTCTTCACGCTTTTCTTCCTCGTCAGCGCCCTCATTACACTCCTGATCGCTACGGTTCTACCGCTTCTCCACGGCCGCAAAGCGAGTAGGAAATCAAAGCGAATCGATCAAGTTCTGGGGGTCGTTCCGGGAGCTATTCAAGGCTGTGTGATCATCATTATGCTGGCTACCGCAGTCGGCTTGCTACCAGTGCCTGCTGGCGTTGCTGTACAGTCGCGGAATAGCTTGCTCACACCCCTGTTAGAAGGGCTCAGTACCCGCTTCGCGCCGACCGTAGAGCGGCAACTCGCTCTCGACTCCCGGTCAGTTTTTCTTCGCGTCCACGCACCGGGCGACGCGGAGCAGGTGAATCTGCACTTCCCGGAGCGCCTCGCGGTTACTCCCGATCCAACCGCAGAGGTCCGGATGCTTGCACTTGTCAACCAGGAACGGGTCTCGAATGGGTTGGGGCCGCTCGCAATGGACGAGAAGCTTCGGGATGCCGCCCGCACCCACAGTGCGGAAATGTTCGAGTTGTCCTATCTCTCGCACGTCTCGCCCCGGTCAGGCAAGCCTGCCGACCGCCTAAAAGCCGCGGGAATACGGTTTCTCCTCGCAGGGGAGAATCTGGCGTATCAGCCCGACGTAATCACCGCACACCAGGAGCTAATGAGCACTCCCGGCCACCGGAGCAACGTGCTTTCCCCATTGTACGAGCGCGTTGGCATCGGCGTAGTACGGAGCGAATCGTACGGCCAGATGTACACTCAGGAGTTCGCGGATTAGACCCACCATTCCTCGCCGTCGGGCACTTGCGGACATGCATCGGCTTCCAACTGTCTGTGCAGCACGTAGGTCAAACGTGCGGCGATCTCTCGCGCACCTAAGTGCGTCGGCAGAACCCAGGCGTCCTCCCGATGCGCGTGAATCCAGCGAGACACGATCGCCCTCTCTGCCGACGAACCCTCGTCCGGGACCACAGGAACACTGAGCAGTTTGTCAATGGTATCTCTGAGAGTATCTTCACCGTGCGCCTCGGTTTTCACACTTACGCGACACACCAGGTCACGTACTAGCAACAAACACAACTCGCCCTTGACGGCGTCCAGGCGAGCAACAAGCACACTCTGGAGGTCAGGGTCCATCGGGAGGAGCTCCTCAGCGAGCACGGCGCTCTCCGTGCGGGCGACATGCTCGGCCAACGCCGCTCTCGCACGACCTGAGAGGCCATGCCCAGCGGCATGGAGTCTGAGGCGCAGTTCGGCACAAAATCCCTCGGGCTGCTCGAGGAGAGTGCGAATCGTATCGAGCCGGCTCAGTGACTCCTCAGACACATGAGCGCTGCCACCCCTGCGCGAGAAACCCCACAGTGCAGCGATGGCATTGGCCACAGCGTTCACGGATGTCCTGTTCGGGAGCGGACCGAGATAAAGGGCGCGATCCGCTCGCGGCGCCGATGCCACCTGGACGACATTCATTAGCGGCTCCGCACCGATGCGCAACCACGCTTTTCGTTCGAATACACGGCGCTGGACGTTGTACGAAGGCTCAAGCGCCGCGATGAGCCGCGCTTCCTCTACGACCGCTTCGAGGTGGGTGCCGACCGGTATGCAGTCAAGAGTGCGGGTACGATCGAGGAGACCGTGCAGGCCGCGTGTTAGCGTGATCTGCTCACTGAAGTATGAGAGGGCTCTGCGGCGTAGGTTCGCTGCGGAGCCAATATACAGCACCGCACCCGACGCTTCGCGAAAGCGGTAAATACCAGGTCCCTCCGGCATTGCCGCAGCAGCTCTCCTAAGGTCAAATACGTGCTCGCACTGATACGCGGAGACACTGGATCGATCAGCGCTGCCTTGTGAGGCAATGTGTGCGATGACTTCCAGCTCCCCTCGCAGCGGATCCCCCGCGATCGGCGCGAGACCCAGCGAAGAACGCACTGCCTCCATTGAGCGCTTACGCCCGGAGGTGGTCCACAGGTCGTGTCCACACACGAGCACTTCGACCCAGGGAAGAGGAAGATTCGCCGCAGCGAACTCAGTGGTAAGAACAGCAGGAAGATCTGCATCGAGCACCCAGATCACGCGGTCGCGAAACAATGTGCTCACCGCTTCTGCCACATCGCTGAAAGGCATGGCGGGCTCGTCGTGGCGCGCCGGATCATCGAGCGCGACGTACTGCGCCGAACGTGAAATCGTCTCGAATCGCCACTGCTGCCCGGCGAACGGTTCGTTGGATGGAGCGATCGCCAGCGCGAGTAATCGACCGTTCCGAGCCCGCGTCTTTCGGCCCACAACCATGAGTGGCGAGACACTTTCCAGACGGACGAGTTCCCACTGGCCGTCAGTGCGCTGACGCACGCGGTCACTCGCCTGGAGCAGCGACCGCAGTAGCTTCACCCACGGAGCAACTGAGCCCGTTGCGCCGTACAGTGCGCGCGCGAGGGCCTCCTCGGGCATCGGGCCACGAGCCAGCAGATTCTCTGCGGCACCGAGCAGCGGTCTCTCACGTGGCATGGCTACCTGCGGAAGGAAGGCATTTTCGTGTTATGCGGCGCGTACACGGGTGACGGTGGTCTTGACGAGTGTCCATTGGCTAATATACTCTAGCGCACATGGCGTCCTGATATGCTGTCGGAGGTGCATGGCGTGGCCTTTACCGAGTTCCCACAGAACGAGGCGGATCTCATTACCGTCCGCACCATCGGACGCATTGCGCAACTCCTTTTAGATCTTCGCGCCGAGTACGAGCGGCGTCCAAACGAGGCCACGACCGCACAGATACGCCAACGTATTGGCGAACTCTCACAGCTCGAGGAGCAACTTAGCAGTCCCGACGTGCGCGCCACCACTTAGCGCGGCGTCGTCCCTCGCTGGGTTAGTGCCAGCCCTTGGGCGCACTGCGGGCATTGGTGCGGATTGAACGCGGGTGAAGCCACGGTCAGCGCGGCCCAGTACTGCGTGCCCGCGTCGGCACATCCGCCGGAGCGGTCGACCAGGAGGCCCGCGCCCACCACCAGCGCGTCTCGGGATTCTACCGCACTGACGGTTTGCCGAACGGCACCGCCGCTGGTCATTACGTCGTCCACAACTAGCACCCGCTCCCCTGAATCCAGACGAAAGCCCCGACGGAACTCCCGTCCGCCATCCTCGGTTCGCTCTGCGATGATGGAGCGCACCCCGAGTTGCCGCGCAACCTCGAAGGCCAGAATCGCACCGCCGGTGGTCGGACCAGCGACCGTTTGTATGCCCGCGCCGCGATATCGTTCCGCAATACCCGCGCACAACTCGACGGTGATCACCGGGCGCTGAATGAGCTCGAACTTCTCCACATACGTGTCACTATGCATTCCGCTCGACAGCAGAAAGTGACCGTGGAGAATAGCTCCAGCATCCCGCAACAACCGCTCGGCGTCTTTTTGTGGGGAGTTTGTAAACTTAGACATAGTAGAACGCGAACCCCAGGATCAGGTAGACCCCCACCAGGAGAGCACCCTCCAGCCAGTTGCTTTCGCCGTCGAGGCTGACAACCACCCCCACAACGACCGCTGCCATCAACGCTATCATCTCAAAGGTGGTGAACACCAGGTCTATTGGCTCAGGCCCGACAAAGAGGCTTACAAAAACCAGGACCGGCGCGACGAACAACGCGATCTGGAGACTGCTGCCCAGCGAGATCCCAAGACTAAGATCCATCTGATTCTTGTACGCGACCTGCACGCCCACGATGTGCTCGGCCACGTTTCCGACGAGCGGGATAATCATTACTCCAAGAAAGAACTCCGACAGATGCAACTGCTCAGTTACCTCTTGCACCGCACCAACGATGAACTCGGACATGAAGACTATGGCCAGGGTCGAGGCGGCCAGCACGCTGAGTGACCTTGATAAGCTCCACGTCGCCTGATGCGCCTCACCATGCGCCGGGTCGTCGTGACTAGGGTCAGCCTGGGCCGCTTGCGGCGCCAACCCTTCACCCGTGTGCGGGTTCGATTCCCCGACCGAGGCTGGAACCGTCTGCCGTGCTGCGCTCCCGACCGCAGCCTGTGCTGGCGCCGCTGCTCGGTTGCCAAGGAAACTGTACGCGAGATAGGCAGCGTACATCAGGATCATGATGACGGAGACCTCCTCGCTGAGCGTGGTGATGTCCGAACCGACGGTGCGACTGAACGCGGTAGGCACGCCCATCGCGATCACGGAGAGCAGGAGGAGCGCTGCGACGATGCCGGCTTCTGTTCGGTTGAAAAACTGCGGACCGTTCTTCAGTCCACCCAGCAACAGACTCAAGCCCAGCACCACGAGGATATTGCCCAGGATTGAACCGATGATCGACGCCTTCACCAGCGTCACCAGCCCGGCGTTCAGCGCGACGATCGTGATGATGAGCTCGGCGGCGTTACCGAGGGTTGCGTTCAGGAGTCCGCCTATGCGTGGTCCCGTGTGGATCGCCAACTCCTCAGTAGCCTTGCCAAGAACAGCGGCCAGCGGCACCAGGGCAAGAGCGGAGACTACGAAGATCGTCGTCGCGCCAGGATGCACGACGAACTCCAGCAACAAGGCAATCGGCACCAGGATAAGAAGAGCGTAAATGTACTTCAAGAAATAATCCTATCTGTTCAGCTGTTTCCGTCAATTGCTCGATTCATCCACCGCCGTGCCACCTGGGAGGGCGCAACCGCGAATCTCCTCCACGCTGCCTACGCCGTGGCTTCCCATCCAGTCTGCAAGGCCGTCCACGACGGTGAGTATGGTATCCGGCCTTCCGAAGCCGGCGCTACCCACCTGCACTGCCGTGGCCCCAGCCATTATAAACTGCAGCGCGTCCTCTGCACGCGTGATACCACCGAGCCCGATCACGGGGACCGATACCACTTGCGCCACCTCCCACACCAGACGCACTGCGACCGGCCGGATCGCGGCCCCGCTCAACCCCCCAGTTCCGTTTCCGAGGGCTGGTCGCCGCATTTCGATGTCAATGACGAGCCCAGTGATCGTGTTCACGAGCGAGACCGCATCGGCACCGGCCGCCTCCACCGCGAGCGCCACGTCTGGCACACTGGCCGTGTTCGGTGTGAGCTTGACGATCAGTGGAAGACTGGTCACCCCACGCACGGCCGCAGTCACGTTCGCGGCCAGTTCGGGGTCTGTCCCGAACCAGACACTGCCCTCGGGAACGTTCGGACATGAAACGTTCAGTTCGAGCCCCGCGATGCCCTCGGCCTCCTCCGCTCTTTCGGCGACCTCGACATACTCCTCGACCGTCTCCCCTGCGACGCTCAAGACCACCGGCGCGCGAAGCCGATCCCACTTCGGGGCGTACTCCCGCAGGACACGGCCAATGCCGGGGTTGTTAAGGCCGACCGCGTTGAGTACACCGGATGGCGTCTCGACCCATCGTGGCATCGGCGCCCCCGCCCGTGGCCGCGCGGTCGTGGACTTCGTCACGATCGCTCCCACACGGCTGTGATCGAGCAGGCAGGCGTATTCCACGCCGTAGCCGAAGGTACCGGCGGCGGACATTACAGGGTTGCGGATGACTAGCGGGCTCGGCGTACTGCCGCCGATAGTGATCGAATACGCTTGGCTCATGTCAGATCCACGAGCGGAAATGCCGGGCCGTCGACACAACTCAACCGTGCACCATTGCGTGTCTCGACGACACAGCCATAGCACGCGCCGACCCCACAGGCCAGCGGCGCGTGTGGTACCCCAAACGCCGGAATTCGGCTGCCCGCTGATCGGAGCGCAGTCCGCGCCGACTGTACCAGGCTGTGGTCACCAACCGCGTACAGCGCATCGGCCCAGGCCAGTGCGTCCGCATCCAGGGCTGACAAGATCTCGACATCGGGAGGAGCCAACCGGGCCGAGGTGTCGTCCACCTCTTGCAGCACCAGTGAAACCTCCACGCCACTGGCGAGAGCGTTATCCGCGAGGGCGAGCAGGCAATTGAGTCCGGAATGGTCACCCGAAAGCAGTAGCCGACGGGTGCGCGGAGGCAGTTCAAGCCTTAAGCCCAGTGGGCCGAAGAAGTCGAGCCGGTCGCCGGGGCGTCGAGTCGCGAGCCAGCGGCTACCAATCCCGTTCACGCCTACAAACAGGTTCACCCATAGCTTCGACACTCGCCGCACCCAGTACGGCCTGGGCAGGTACGGATCGCTACTTTCCCCTACCGTGAGCATCAAGTATCTTCCCGGCTCACACGCTTGCACAAGGCGAGGTTCCATCTCCAACCTCAGCCCAAAGAGTCCGGGCTGTAGCTCCGCACTCTGCACCACCGTCGCGGTCTCTGCTGCCCCCACTTAGGCGGACCCCGAGCGAACGCGGGCCGGAAAGACGTTCAGCAAGGAAGCAGGCGTAGCCGCGAAGGCATCCGGTCGCTCCTTCTCCAGGTCTTCGCGGGGAAATGGTCCCCACAGTGCGGCGACGGTCCGCATTCCAGCCGCACGTCCGGCGGCCATATCGTGAATGCTGTCCCCGACATACGCAGTGCGGGAAGCATCCAGACTGTTCTTCTGTGCGGCGAGGAGGAGCGGTGCGGGATCTGGCTTGTGCACGTCGGTGTCGTCGTGAAACACGCCAAAGGGTAAGAGCCCGCCAAGATCGTACATGGCTAGCGCGAGGCGGGCGTTCACCTCCAACTTGCTCGTAACCACGCCTAGCAGGTAGCCGCGCCGCGTCAACTCCTCAAGGGTGTCTCGCACCCGTTCGAAGGGCCGGATCATGCGATCGTGGTTGGCGAGCTGATAGTCGCGGTACGTCCGCAGCATCTGCTCGGCAGCCTCACCGGCGTCGGCGGCCTCATCCGCAGCCGCATATTCGCGCAAGGTCTCAGGCAGAGAGCGGCCGAGGTTGAAAATGATCTCGCGCCGCGTGGGCCACTGCTCCCCACGGAAATGCTGCGTCAGCGTGTGCTCATGCGAGGCAATGATTAAGTCTGTGGTGTCCACAAGCGTGCCGTCCAGGTCAAACAGCACGGCATCCACGTCCAGCGAGCGCTGCTCGCTCACGCCTGCTCCACGAGGGACAAACGGCCCTCGCGATACTCTGCGACGGTGGCTACGTGATATTCCCCACGGCCCAAAAGCGCGCGGGCAAGCGAGCGCGCGGTATCGAGCGACGTCAGACAGGGGATACCTGCCTCAACCGCTGCACGCCGGATCTCAAAGCCATCACGTACCGGCTTCTTGCTTGGACTGATTGTGTTGATCACGGCGCACACCTGACGACGGCGGATGATATCCGTGATGTCTGGTCGAACTGAGCCGATCTTATGAACGACCTGAGAGACCCGCACACCGCGCTGCTCCAAAAACGTCGAGGTGCCTTCCGTGCAGGCGAGACTATACCCCAGGTCCACGAGGTCGCGCGCCAGTTCGACGACCTCCTCTTTGTGCCGCTCCGCGACCGAGAGCAGCACCGTACCGCCCGCCGGTGGATTGATACCCGAGGCGAGCATCGCTTTCATCATCGCCGGGCCGAGCTGGGTGTCGATGCCCATCACCTCTCCCGTGCTCTTCATCTCGGGGCCAAGCGCGGTATCGACGCCCGTCAGCTTCGACATGCTGAACACAGGCGCCTTGACCGCGCACAGCTCCCGCTCCAGCATAAGCCCGCTCTGGTAGCCCATCTCCCCGAGCGTATCGCCCAGCATTACGCGCGTAGCAAGGGTGACCATCGGCACGCCCGTAACCTTGCTGATGAAGGGTACGGTCCGGCTCGCTCTCGGGTTCACCTCGAGCACATACACCAGCCCGTCCTGGACGACGTATTGCACGTTCATCAGCCCCTTGAGGCCGAGGCCCAGTCCGATACGCACGGTCATCTCCTCCACCTGCGCGGACTCCTCTGGTGTGAGGTCCACCGGTGGATACACCCCAAAGCTGTCGCCGGAGTGTACGCCAGCCCGCTCGATATGCTCCACAATGCCCGGGATCAGCACCCGCTCGCCATCGCACACCGCATCAACCTCCACTTCGCGTCCAGCAATGTAGCGATCAATAAGGACCGGATGTCGACCGCTTATCTCGGCAGCGGTCTGGATGTATGCGAGCAGGTCATCATCGTCGTGCACGATGCGCATCGCCCTGCCACCAAGCACATACGATGGACGGACCAGGAGGGGATAACCCAGCCGCTGCGCCACCTGCTTCGCACCCGGCACATCACGGACGCTCGCGCCCTCAGGCCGCCGCATGCCCAAGCCGTGCAGGAAGTGCTCGAAGCGCTCGCGGTCCTCCGCAAGGTCAATTGCATCAAGTGAGCTGCCGAGCACACTGAACCCGGCGGCGTGTAGCCCCGCGGCGAGGTTAATCGCTGTCTGGCCGCCGAACTGCACGATGACCGGGGGGCCGGCTACCGGCCATTCGCCTCCTTCCAACTTCGATTGCACTGGGTATCCGGCGCTGAGTGACTCGAGCCCCTCATTCTCCAGGATGTCGCGCACGCTCTCCTCGTCAAGCGGGTCGAAGTACAGCCGGTCGGAGGTGTCGAAGTCGGTTGAGACGGTCTCAGGGTTGCTGTTGAGCATGACGCTTCGGACGCCCGCCGCGTGCAGCGCCTTCGCGCTGTGGACGCTGCAATAATCGAACTCAATACCCTGACCAATACGGATTGGGCCGGAGCCGAGCACCAGTGAGGAATGACCTTCGAGCGGGAGGGCCTCGTTCTCCTGCTCGTACGTGCTATAGAAGTACGGCGTCGTCGCCTCGAACTCCGCAGCGCAAGTGTCCACCATCTTCCACACGGGCGTAATGCCCAGCTCACGCCGACGGACGCGGACCGCTTCCTCGGTGACATCCAGCAGAGCCGCGATGTGCGGGTCCGAGAAACCGTGACGCTTCGCCGCTCTCAAGGTACGGGGTTCAAGACCGATGGCTCGCACGTCTCGCTCCATCTCGGCAATGGAGCGAAGGGCATCAAGAAACCAGAGGTCCACCGCAGAGAGACGGGCGAGGTCTTCGATGCCGTGTCCCCTTCGGATCGCAGCCATGAGCGCCCAGAGACGGTTGTCCGTGGGGGAACTGATGGCCTGGACGAGGGCGGTCGCGTCCTGCCACTCGGGCGCCTCCCAGAGCAGCGTCCGGCCCTCAAGCTCTAGCGATCGAACCGCCTTCTGGAGGGCCGCGACGAACGTGCGCTCGATCGCCATGACCTCGCCGGTCGCTTTCATCTGCGTGCCGACACGGCGGTCGCCGCCAGCGAACTTGTCGAAGGGCCAACGAGGTATCTTAACCACACAGTAGTCGAGCGCCGGCTCCATTGCTGCGGTCGTACCAGCCGTGACGGCGTTTGGTATCTCGTCCAGCCGCCGCCCCAGGGCAATTTTGGCCGCAACCCGCGCTATCGGGTATCCCGTCGCCTTCGACGCCAGCGCAGAGGACCGGCTAACCCGTGGGTTTACCTCAATGACGTAATAGCGATCGGAACCTGGATCTAGCGCGAACTGTACGTTGCAGCCGCCCTCAATTCCAAGGGCGCGCACGATCTTCAGGGAGGCGGTACGGAGCATCTGATACTGTCGGTCCGAGAGGGTCTGGCTTGGTGCGACGACGATGGAATCGCCCGTGTGCACGCCAACGGGATCAAAGTTTTCCATGTTGCAGACGGTGATGGCGTTATCCGCGCCATCCCGCAACACCTCGTACTCGATCTCTTTCCATCCGGCCACCGATCGCTCGACGAGCGTCTGGCCAATCGGGCTTGCCCGCACACTGCGCTCCAGTAGTGCGGTCAACTCCGGGATGCTAGACGCCATCCCGCCGCCAGTACCGCCGAGGGTGTAGGCAGGGCGGCTTATCAGAGGAAATCCGGCCTTCGCAGCAAACGAGAGTCCTTCCTGGACCGTGTGTACGGTGACGCTTTCGATCGAAGGCTCCTCGATGCGAGACAACAGATGCCGGAACAATTCGCGATCTTCCGCCTCGCGGATGCTCTGAAGTGGCGTGCCGAGTAGCTGCACGTTCCAGCGGTCCAGCACCCCGGCCGCCGCGAGCTCAACAGCCAGGTTCAGCCCGGTCTGCCCGCCGAGCGTTGGTAACAGGCCGTCCGGACGCTCGCGCTCGATCACTCGCTCTAACACTTCGACGGTGAGCGGCTCGATATACACCCGGTCGGCTACTTCATCGTCGGTCATGATCGTGGCGGGATTCGAGTTGACCAATACGACGCGGGCACCCTCCTCGCGCAGCGCGCGGCATGCCTGAGTGCCCGCGTAGTCGAACTCCGCCGCCTGGCCGATAATGATGGGACCGGAGCCGATCACCAGCACAGTTAGCGTTCTCGCTGATCCCAACATCTACGATTCCCTCCGCGCCTGGCGCTGCATGCTGCCGACGAACTTCTCGAACAGATATGCGTTCTCATCCGGCCCGGGCGAGCCCTCAGGATGGTACTGTACCGAGAAGGCGGGCTTCTCAGTGTGCACCAGCCCTTCCACTGAGCCGTCGCTCACGTTGTGGTGGCTGATCCGCCAGCCTCGACTGAGGGGCACAGACTCGGCATCCACCTGGTAGCCGTGGTTCTGCGATGTTATGTAGACTCGACCTGTCGCGACATCTTTCACTGGGTGGTTTCCACCTCGGTGGCCAAATTTCAGCTTGCTCGTCGTTCCGCCAATCGCCAGCCCCAGGATCTGGTGGCCCAGACAGATGCCGAAGAACGGGAGGCTACGCTCCAGCAGGGCACCCACCGTGCGAACCGGCACTTCGGCATCCTCCGGGTCACCGGGACCCGGCGAGGTCACGACGCCGTCTGGTTCCAACGCGAGCACGTCCTCAGCCGTGGCGGTGTACGGAACCACGACCGCCTCGGTCTCATGTTCCGCGAGTGCGCGCAGGATGTTCGTTTTCAGGCCGCAATCGATCACCACGATGCGCTTTCGATTCACGCCGTCGGGTGCCTCAACTGTCCCGCTGCCGCCACTGACCTCCGCTAGACCCGCACGCTCGGAGGGCAGTTTCGCATTTCGCGCGCGCAGCACCAGGGCCTCAACGTTTGAATCCGGCTCTCCAGCCACGATGATGCCTCGGCGTGAGCCGTGGGCACGGATGTGCCGGGTGAGCGCGCGCGTATCGATTCCGCTGATGCCTGCGACCCCGTGTCGCCGTAGGTACGCGTCGAGCGTGCCCGCGCTTCTCCAGTGCGAGGGCGCCGAGGAGTGCTGCCGCACAATCAGCCCGGACACCCACGGCCGAACAGACTGGTCGTGTTCTGGGCTGACCCCGTAGTTGCCGATCAGGGGATACGTGAGGCAGAGGATTTGCCCATGATACGAGGGATCGGTGCACATCTCTTGGTATCCAGTCATGGAGGTGCTGAATACCACCTCCCCCTCCGCATCTGGCGAGGCGCCGAAACTCTCGCCATAGAAAGCACGCCCATCCTCTAGTACCAGGATCGCCGGTTCGGTCATCGTTCCTCCCTCTGGATCGCCCGGTAGGTGCGCGTACCGACCACCGTCATCAGCACCTTCCCCCGCAGCGTGTGTCCGTGCAGTGGGGTGTTCTTTCCCCGCGAGGTCAGCGCTTCGCCATCAACGACCCACTCCTGTTTCGGATCGAAGAGCACCAGGTCGGCGGGCGCTCCCTCACGGATGCCCTGGGCGCTGAGGCTAAACGTCGAGGCGGGTCCGGACGTGAGCAGATGGACCAGGCGGAACAGGTTGAGTTCTCCACGATGCACGAGGAGCATCAGAAGTCCGAGCGCAGTCTCCAGCCCACTGATCCCGAACGCGGCACAGCCATACTCACACGCTTTGTCTGTTGAGGCGTGCGGCGCATGATCGGTCGCGATAACGTCTATGGTGCCATCGCGAACGCCGTCTAGCACCGCGCGAACGTGTTCCCTGGAGCGGAGGGGCGGATTGACCTTCGTGCTCGTATCGAAGGCGCCATCGCCGACGATGCGGGACGCGGGCACCCCGCCATCCAGCGTACCCCAGCCTGCAACCCACTCATCCGTCAGCAGCAGATGGTGTGGGGTGGCCTCAGCGGTGACGGGCACGCCGCGCGCGCGTGCCTCGCGCAGCGCCAGAACCGCCCCAGTAGTGCTGATATGCGCGATGTGCAGTCGGCCACCCGTTTCCTCCGCGAGCGCGATGTCGCGGCGTACCATGACCTCCTCGGCGGAGGCAGGGATGCCGGGGACACCGAGGCGCGCGCTCACCGCACCCTCGTGCATGGCGCCACCCGCAGAAATCGAAAGTTCCTCGCAATGGGATGTGATCGGCAGGCCCGTCGGCTCGCTATATTGGAGCGCGTGACGCATCAGGCCCGCGTTGCTGACCGGGCTACCGTCGTCGGAGAACGCGACCACTCCTGCCGCAGCCAACGCGTGGTGCGGCGCAAGCCGCTCCCCCATCCGGCCAACCGTTACCGCACCGATAGGCAATACGCGCACACCGAGGCCCTCCGCCCGCTCGCAA
>JACDAU010000448.1 GCA_013695265.1 Chloroflexia bacterium | reverse complement strand
AAAGTCGTCCCACGAGATGCCGGTGGCCTGGCCGATGTCTGTCTCCATCAAGTCAGGCAGGGAGATCGGCGCCACACTGGTTGCGGCAGCAATCGCCCGCGCAGTATCGAATGCGCGCCGCAGAGGGCTCGCGTAGAGGGCGTCGAGCTGCCCCATCGCTGCGATGCGCGTTGCGATGGCCCCCGCCTGCCGCCTTCCCCTTTGGGTGAGCGGCGAGTCGAGCCTGCCCTGCATGCGTCGCTCGTGGTTCGCCTCGCTCTCGCCGTGACGGACCAGCAACAGACGAAGCTCTGCCACTGATGCCTCCCGTTCTCCCGTATTGCTCAACTTCCCATGTACCGTGCAGAGTATCGCAGACCGCGAGTGGGTTCGACAAGGCGCGGTCGCAACTCGGTTTCCGCACATCCGTGGGACGCAATCGCATCGAATCGTGGTGTTTCCAACGCAGGGTCGAAGCATGTTCGAAATGCTTCGACCCTGTCCGTCCACCGATTCCGGCGCGTGCGCCCACCCCCCGGCAGAGCGCGCGCATCGCTTCGGACTCGCACCTGCCCTACAATGGAGACACCATGACTGAGTGGGTACGAACGTTTCTCATAGGCGAGCCCGGACGCGATCAGCTCCTTCGCGCGGTTGAGGAGAGTCACCGAAGCTGGATGGCGGCGCACGCCCTGGTGGCGGGTGGACGGGTCCAGCGAGAGGAAGGCGTGGAGTGGGCGTATGTGCCTGGGGAGCGACCGGAGGTTTCGATCCCGTTCCTTCGCTTCTCGCGCCCTGAGGAGCAGCTCAATCCGATCCTGCAACACTGCCGCGCGCTGCCCATGCTCGCGCAGGTTGGGTGCTGGTCGTTACGAGAGCACAAGCGGAGCGACGATCTGGGTCCGCTGCTGGCCGCGCGGGGCTTTGAATGGGGCTGGCAGCCGCACTGGATGTCGCGCGACCTCCGCGATGCGGGACTCGACCAACCCGTACCGGCCAACGTGCGCGTCGAGTTGGTCCGCGACAAGGCGAGCCACCACCACGCCCTCGCAAGCGCGCGACCGCGACACCTGTGGCACTTCACTGCGTTGCTCGATGGTCGGTCTGTTGGGAACAGCGTCCTGTGGGCGACGACCGGCCCGCTCGGCGTCGCGGGCATCTTCGATGTCGGCGTCTACCCCGACGCGCGCCGCCAAGGTGTGGCCAAGGCAGTAACGCGCGCGGCGCTCCAGCACGCGCGCGAGCTTGGCTGTCAGCACGCTCTGCTCAACAGCACAGAGGAGGGTGAACCCCTGTACCGAAGCCTCGGGTTTTCATCGCTCGTTTACGGCCAGACGTGGTGGCTGCATCGCGACAGGATTGTTTCCGAGCCGCCCACCGAGATGCAGGTTCGGTTCGCGGAGGCGGTGGGGCTTGGGAATGTCAGCGCGCTTCGGGCACTTTCGACGCAAGGAGACGCCAGCCTGCTACGCGAACCCCTGGCGTGCGGCCTCACCCCGCCCAGCTCGCGGTCCGCACCCAGCATCCGGAGTGCGTCGAGTGGCTCATGGCCCAGGGGGTGCAGACCGACGTCGTCTCGGCGTGGGACCTCGGCTGGAAGGACTATGTGCGCGAGATGCTTGCCCGCACACCCGAACTGGCAAGCAGACGCGAGGGTCGTGGAGGGGTTACGCCGCTGCACGAGGCGGTACGGCGCGACGACATCGAGCTGGCGCGCGGGGTGCTGGCTGCCGACCCCGATCTGGACGTGCCGGACGGCGAGTTCCACAGCACGCCACTCGGCTGGGCGCGGCATATGGAGCGGGAAGACATCGCCCGGCTGATCGAAAGGCAGGGATAGTTGCTCCTGTCGAACAGGCGCGTGCGCGATATAGTCGGTTGGTGAATGGTCTGTCCGGAGCGCTGGCCAGATCAGGATTGGAGGGCGAAATGATGACCACAGCGAAAAAAACGGGCGCGACCGGATTGGCGATCCCGGATACCATGCGGGCCGTCGTCACCCACGGGCCCAACGACTACCGGCTGGAGGACGTGCCAGTGCCCCAGGCGGGACGGGGGGAGGTGCTAGCAAAGGTCGAAGCGTGTGGCGTCTGCGCGAGCGACGTAAAGTGCTATAAGGGCGCGGATATGTTCTGGGGCGGCAACGGGCAGCCCCGGTATGTACAGGCACCCGTGATACCGGGGCACGAGTTCATCGCCCGTGTCGTCG
>JACDAU010000535.1 GCA_013695265.1 Chloroflexia bacterium | reverse complement strand
GCGGGCTGCACGCTCACGATCGGCAGCGACGCGCACAGCATCGAAGGCCTCGCCAACGCGGTCTACGGTGCCCGCCTCGCGACCCGTGCCTGGGTCTCACACGAGCATGTGTTGAACACCCGTCCGCTGGCCGCGCTCCTGGGCGCGCTCAAGCGCAACCAATAACCGCAAGAATCACGAGCAGGCACGAGCCGCCAGATGGTCACCACACATCTCTTTTAGCGCGGCAAACCGTGTGATGGCTGTCTGGCTCCACCGCCGCATGTCATTCTCCCTGTCCCATCCTGCCATTGCCTCCTTGCATCCAAGGAAGCGGATGCCGTCACCGGTCGCCCCGACGTTACAGCGGTGGGCGCCACCGTTGAGCTGGGTAGGGGCAGGTCTCCGTGCCTGCCCGCGGGCCGCAGGCCCGCTCCCTGCCATTCCAAAGGTTCAATCTTCTTGCTCACCGCTGTAGGAGCTACGCAGGAACTCCACGACCCGTTGGACTGACACATCCACCGGCCCCTCGGCGCGGACGCGCAGCGCATTTTGCGGAAGCAGGGGAATCCATGTTCCGCTACCGTCATCATGGTAGGCCGTGTCAGCGGTCCATTGCGATGGACGGGAGATGCGTTCCGCGAGACGCGCCTCGCGTACCGAGTGCGCGGCCGTGCAGAGAACGAACCTGAGCTCGGCGCCAGCTTCCTGCGCGACTTGTTCGGCCCGACGGATCACCACGGGATAGCCAGCGGGGCTATCGAGGATCGTGGAGAAGCGCTGGTGGAGCAAGAGGTCTCTCCCCACGTCGAACATAAGATCATACGACGCCCGACCGGCTGTCTCCTCAGGCACTCCGGCGGATAGCATCGACGACTTCAGGGTATCCTTGTCCAGAATCGGCCAGCCCAAAACTCGCGACACAGCCAGTGCGAGTGTGGACTTCCCCGCCCCAGGCGGTCCCGCCATCAGCAGCAAGGTCAGTCTATCCTCGTCTGGATTGACCACGTGACTCTCTCCAATCATTGGCGCTCGGTGGCACCCACCAGCGCCACGAGGTTCGGAATCTGCGCTGTGAGCACGGACGCCTCGCTGCGCCACTCCATCAAAGGGCCTATGCCGCCGTACTCGAGCGCCACCACCCACGGGCGCGCCCATCGCCCCTGGCGAATCTCCTCGCAGCACCACGTGAGTAGTTTCCAATCAACCTCAGACAGCGGCATGTGCTCCCGTAACCGCCCCCTCTCGTCTCGGTCCACACCGCTTACGTGCAGTTCGCGGAGACGGTGAACGGGGAGCGACGACAGGTACTCCCGCTCGCCGACACCCAGGTGGAAGGCGGCGGTGCGGGCGTGCGCGACGTCCAAAAGGAAGCCACAGCCAGCCTCCTCGCACACTCGGTGCATGAACCAAGCCTCTGCTCCAATGCGCAGACGAGCTCCGTCGGGACCGCGGTACGGCAAGTTTTCGACTATTACGCGCTCCAGCCCGAACCGGTCGGACACCATTGCAATGTCTGCTTTGGTCCGCTCCAGAACCTCTGTGCAGTAGGCAGAGTCCTCGGACTCATCGGACTCAATTGATACTCCGGGGAAGTCAACGCGCAGGGGTGCGAGGTGCAGGTTGACGTACGGCGTCGAACTTCCGGCGGCGAGATTCGAGACCTCGTCCAAATCGACCTTGTCGCTGGTTCTCAGTCCTGCCTGAAGGTCAAAATGCAGATAGTGGGGGAGAGACGTTCGGCGCGCGCCGGAGATTAACTCCGGCCACGGCGCGCACTTCCAGCGATCGAATCCAAGCAATCCGGCAGTAAGCAAGGCCGCAGCCTGCGGCGAATAGTTGACGGCCACATCCACATCCACGACCCTCCGTACTTACCTACACCGAGCCGTCCCGATGGTAACGTCCAGCCCTGTGCGTCGCCCTGTACCTGCTGGGGTTACAGCAAGCCGCACTCAATGGTGCATCGGCGAGGTGTATCTGCGTCAAGCTACCTTGTCCGAGTCCGGCATGCGGCCGGAGTCGAGCAGACGCCAGTGCCGTCCACCCAGTAGCTGCTCCAGTTCCGCCTCGAGCGCACCCGAATAATGAACATCCAGATTGTGCGGCTCCACCACAAGGGAGCGCCCGGCCACGCGAAGCTGCAAGGTTACCCGCTCCTGACCGGGGTACTGGCGAAGCAGCCGGTACAAGCGCTGGACGCGCTCAATGTCCGCGTCCAGGTCGCCGGTTCCGCTGAGAAGCACGCGCAGTTCGTTGCCCTTTCTATCCTCGGGCTCCGAGTCTTGCGGTCTCGTTGCGTCGTCGCGCGCCTCGTCCGGACGCGGGTCCGCATCCGCGCCAGAAATTGGCGTGTACACCTGGACCGTTTCGCAGATCATCTGCAGACTGTCGTTGCGCTCGTCGAGCTTGCCCCGAATCTGGACGATCTTGTCGTCCTTGAGCAGCTCACTATGCTTCTCGTACGCCTCGGGGAACACGACGAGGTCGATGCTGCCCGTCAGATCCTCAAGCTTGGCGACGAGCATACTCTGCTTCTTCTTCGTCGTTAGCACCTTCGTGCCCGTGAGCATACCGATAGCCTGCACCTGCTGGCCGGTCATTTCCCTGGTTATCTCCCCCACGAGGGACACGCTCGGATCCCGGTCGCCAGCCAGGGCTGAGGTCAGGGGGTGCTCGCTGATATACAGCCCCAGCATCTCCTTTTCCCACGCGAGCTGCTGGTCGCGCGAGGTGTCCGGCACTGCCGGCAAGATGATGCTCGGGATATACTCCTCCGCCGGCGTGGACGCTCCCGCGAAGAGGCTCATTTGCCCCGCGCCCGTCGCCTTTTGCGTCCGCTGACCAATCGCCATCGCGTCGTCGAGCACCGCGAGCAGTTGCGAGCGTGTGCCGAGGGTGTCAAGCGCGCCCGCCTTAATCAGGCTTTCAAGCACGCGCTTGTTCACCATTCGGCTATCCGCACTCTGGCATAAGTGTTCGATGGACTTGAACACCTGCTCCGGCAGCTTCTCGCGAGCGGCTACGACGGCCTGAATCGGTCCCGTGCCCACGTTCTTGATTGCGCCGAGACCGAATCGAATCGGCACCGGCCCGTCTTCAGGCGTCACGCCCGGCTCCAGCGAGAAAATCTCCCGGCTAAGATTTACATCCGGCGGCAACACGTCGATGCCCATGCGCTTGCACTCCGCGATGCCGGCGGCGATCTTCTCGGAGTTGCCCGCGGCGACAGTCAAAAACGCGCTCATGTACTCGGAGGGATAGTTAGCCTTCAAGTATGCGGTCTGGTATGCCACGAGCGCATAGGCAGCGGCGTGGCTCTTCCCGAAGCCATATCGTGCGAATGGCAGGAGCCAGTCCCACAGTTCGAGTGCTTTCTCGGAGCTAAGTCCGCCATGCGACTGGCAGCCTTGCACGAACTTGTCGCGCTGTGCGTCCAGCTCGGCCTTGATTTTCTTGCCTACTGCTTTGCGCAGCTTATCCGCCTCCTCCCACGTATACCCAGCCACCTCAATTGAGAGGATGAGAATGTCGTCCTGGTACACCAGTACCCCGTACGAGTCTCGGAGGATCGTCTCCAACTGCGGGACGAGATAACTCACTTTGGACGGGTCATGCTTGCGCTCGATGTACGTCGGGATAAAGTCCATTGGACCCGGGCGGTACAGGCTGATCATCGCGGCAACATCGCGGATCTCCGTTGGCCGCAACTCCTTGATATATCGGCGCATCCCCGGCGACTCCAACTGAAAGACCCCGGTCGTCTCACCACTGGAAAGCAGTTCATACGTTTTTGTGTCCTCCAACGGAAGGGCGTCCAGATTGATCTCCACGCCGGTCGTCTGCTTGATCGTCTTGATAGCACGGCCAAGAATCGACAGGTTCGCGAGCCCGAGGAAGTCCATCTTGAGGAGGCCGATGCCCTCCGCTGCAGTCATGTTGTATTGAATGAGCGGTTTGTTGCCGCTCGCCTCTTTCTGGACCGGTGCGTAGTTCACCAGGGGGTCCCGCGAGATGATCACGCCCGCGGCGTGGGTGGAGGCATGGCGGGTGACACCCTCCAGCCGGGCGGCGGTGTCCAGTAGCTTGCGGATCTGAGGGTCACGACCGCGCCACTCCCGCAGGGCCGACGACCCCTCGAGCGTTTCCGCGAGTGACGCTCCCTGCTGCACCATCTTCGCAACCGCGTCGCAATCGCCGTAGGAGATGCCGAGGACTCTGCCGACATCACGCACCGCAGCACGGGCTTCCATTGTGCCGAAGGTGATAATCTGCGCGACCTTGTCGTGGCCGTACTTCCGGGTGACGTACTGGATCACCTCTTCGCGGCGCGTGTCCTCAAAGTCCATGTCGATGTCCGGTGGACTCGGCCGGAATACGGTCAGGAAGCGCTCGAACGGCAGGCCATACTCGAGCGGATCCGCGCTCGTGGTGTTCGTCAGGTACAGGACGAGACTGCCGGCGGCGGAACCGCGGCTGGTAACGGCGATCTCCTGCTCACGCGCCCAGTTCACGAAGTCCTGCACAATCAGCATGTATGTCGCGTAGCCCTTTTTCTCGATGATGTTGAGTTCGTATTCCAGCCGCTCACGAATCACTGACGTCACGGTGTCGTAGCGATTCGAAAGGCCGTGCTCGCAGAGTTCGCGCAGATACGTCGCGGGCGTGTGTCCCTCCGGCACTTCAAAGTGCGGCAGTATCCACTCACCTGTGGGGATCCGCAGGTCACACATTTCCGCGATCACGAGGGTGTTGGAGAGCGACTCCGGCAACTCCCCGAAGGCCCGTACCATCTCCTCCGGGGAGCGCATGTAGTTCGTATTCGAGGCCATCCGCATCCGGTTATCGTCAGACACCATCCTGCCAGTTTGTACACACAGCAGCACATCCTGTATCTCGGCGTCCTCCTGCTTCGGGTAGTGGACGTCGCACGTGGCCACAAGGGGAATCTTCATCTCCCGCGCGAGCGCCACCAGCTTTTTGTTCGCCTCCTGCTGCTCGGAGAAGGGATGATCCTGGATCTCGATAAAGTAGTGCTCCGCGCCCACGATGGAGCGATACATATCCGCCCGTTCGCGCGCCTCCTGCTCCTGCCCTCGGAGCAGGAGTTGCGGCACCTCGCCGCCGATACAGGACGAGGTAACAATTAGGCCTTTGGCGTGTTTGGCAAGCAGGTCGTGGTCAATCCGTGGCTTGTAGTAGTACCCGTCCAGGTGAGCATAGCTCACTAGCTTCATCAGGTTCTGGTACCCTTCGTAGTCACGCGCCAGAACGAGCAGGTGTGCACTGTCTGAATCGAGCTTGCCCTGCTTGTCTTGCATGGAACGCGGCGCGACATACATCTCGCACCCGACGATCGGCTTGACTCCGTGCTGCCTCGCCGTGGTATACAACTCATACGCGCCGTACATCACCCCATGATCGGAGAGGGCAAGCGCCCCCATCTGGTACTCTTTCGCCAGCGCGACGTAGTCTTTTATCTTCCCCATCCCGTCGAGCAGGGAGTAATCGGAATGCAGGTGCAGATGTACAAACTCGGCAGTCACGTGTCGTCCTCCTTCGGTTCCCGTCGAGCTTACTGACTCCATGAACGAATACGAATGAAGTAGAAAAAGGCGGATCAGTTTGTTTACGTCGTTGAGGCGCACACCGCTGGTAGACTTCGTGCAAGCCATCCGACAAAGCAGGCTATGTATCGCCAAGCAGGACTCGCGGTTTTTGCTAGGCGTGCGCAAGGAAGTTCATATGAATCTCGAACACCAGCCGGAACAGGGGCCAGCACTGTCCATAGCACCTTTACCGGGGCTTACGGACTTCCTCGCCGCACTCGACGAACCCGCAATCCTCACTGACCCGTCCGGCCGGCTAAGCCTGTACAACGCAACCGCGGGTCAGGTACTGTGCCTACGTACTTCCAGTACCGGCACGCCTCTCGTGGCACTTCTCCGCGCAGTGCCGGACTTGGACGAGCAAGATGTGGCCCTGATCGAGATGCACGCTGTCACCGCACGCGCTGGAGAAACGATCCTCGCTGTAGGCCGTCGTCAGGCGCCAAGGCGCGTGGCAGGTACATGGAGCATGCTGACGATGGGTACCGGTCCGACCGGCGCACCGTGGCTGCTACATCGTCTGTACCTGCGGAAGAAAGAGAAGCTAGACGCCTCGCAGGTCGAGTTCCTCGCAAACGTCAGCCACGAACTTCGCACTCCGCTTACTGCTATGGCAGCCGCCTCGCAGGTGATGCTCCAGGAATACCAGTCCATTCAGCCGGACCAACTCGGCAACATGCTGGCTCTCCTGGTCCGCAACACGCGGCGTCTCGAAAGCCTGGTCAGCAACCTGATTGACGCCGCGGGGCTGCAGAATGGTAAACTCCAGCTGCGGAAGTCCGCTGCGACGGTACAGTCACTCGTTCGGGATGCGTATGATTTCGTCCTTCCCCTACTCGATGCCAAGCATCAACGCCTCGAAACGCGCACCACGGGCGAACCGCCGGTCCTGACTGTCGACGCGAAACGAATCGTCGGCGTCCTGGTGAATCTGCTCGCAAACGCTAACCGATACGGCGTGCCGAACGAGCCGATACAGCTTCTCATCGCGAACGAGGGAACGTTTGTCCGTTTCACAGTTCGACAGAAGGGACCGGGAATTCCAAAGGAGGAACAAGCGCTGCTGTTCGAGAGATTTTACCGCACCAGCAGTGGCGCGGCTGTGAGCGGAGGATCAGGGCTGGGACTAGCCATTGTGAAGGATATTGTGGAGATGCACGGCGGAACGGTCGGCATGCATAGCAAGCCGGGCCTCACGACGGCGTTCTGGTTCACCCTCCCCATAGATGGGTCCGGGGGAGTGGCGTGAGGAACGAAGCTGCCGCCGCATCGGCGAAAGAGCCAACTCGACTCAAGGTGCTCATCGCGGACGATGATTCCGATCTGCTCGATATCCTGGCGTTCTCCTTGCAGCGCGAGGGGTTCGAAGTTATCAGCGCGCACGATGGCCGACAGGCTCTGGCACGGGTGGCAACGGAGCAGCCCGACCTCGCGGTTCTGGACGTCAATATGCCAGAACTGGACGGCTTCGAGGTTTGTCGTCGGCTGCGGCAGGAGAGTACCATCCCGATAATCATGCTCACGTCCCGCGGTGACGATGAGGACATCGTCCTCGGGCTCGACCTCGGGGCTGATGATTACGTGACGAAGCCATACTCACCGCGCGAGCTTGTCGCGCGTGTGCGGGCCCTTGCACGGCGCACGCACTCGTCCGTCAATCGCCGCGATCTCCTTGTCGCGGGTCCCTTTCAAATCGACCCAGATCACATGGAGGTGCGGCGCAACGGTGAGCCGATCCGGCTTACGAGGTTGCAGTTCGAGTTGCTGCGTTTCATGGTCGCGAATCAAGGACAGGTGCTCCCGACCGAGACGCTGATGGAGAACGTCTGGGGGTACAACGTCTCGGCGGACGCCACGCTGGTCAAGACGCATATCTACCACCTCCGCCAGCGGATCGAGGAGGATCCATCGCACCCGAAGTACGTCGTCACCGTACCCGGTGTCGGCTACCTGTTTCAGCCGCGCTAGCACCGTTCGTGGCTGTATGTCGCGGCCCTCACTTCTAAGCCCGTATCGGGCCCCTGGTGTCTTCACTCCGGCCTTCTCACCCCAGAAGCTTAGGACTGCTCTCCTCGGTCAATCCCTTGCTTCGCCGATATCAATGCCGAGTGTACGCAGCGCGTAACTCCCCGGACCTGCCCAGCTTTGGGCCAGCCAATCCGTACGGTGCAGGTCTCTCATCTGCCGCGCCATAGGACGGCTACAGAAAGCGTCGAATACGCCAAACAACTCGTAGAAGCACCTGGTTCTGCGGCGCACAAACGCACCCGAAAACCTTTGACATCGAACGCCCCAAAGAGTATACTTACAAGTAGAACAAATGTTCTTAGTGGGAGGTGATTGAGGTGAAGAAAGAGTTCATTATCGAGCGGCAGGGCAAGCACTTTGTACTGTATGCTGGCCTGCTGGAAGAGGCCCATAGCCAGGGCCTCAAGGAGATCACGACGACGCTCGTGCAGCTTCCAAACCCGGACAACGGAGGTGTGGCCGTATGCCAGGCGGTCGTCGAGACGGAGCGGGGCCGCTTCTCGGGTATCGGCGACGCGAGTCACGAGAACGTCGCGCCGATCATGCGCCAGCATATCATCCGAATGGCCGAGACGCGGGCGAAGGCTCGCGCGCTTCGTGATGCAGTCAACGTCGGTGTGACCGCGCTAGAGGAGCTCGGTGGAGACGACGATGTCCCGCCCGCTAACGCAGGCAACATGGCGGCTTCACAGCAACTGCGCACCGTGAGCGCTGTGCCGGCGCACAACGAGGAGCGCGATGGTGAGCCACGGGGGCTGGGGCCGCGCACCGCGACGGAGAAGCAGCTCAAGGCGATCTTCGCCATCGCGCAGAGCGGCTTGAATCTCAGCCGGACTGACGTTGAGGCCAAGTGCCGGGACATCTACGGTTACCCGCCGCAGGAGCTTTCCCGATGGGAGGCGTCACAGTTCATCGACCTGCTGAAACAGGACAAGGTCGCATAGGAGTTCGGGATGAGCAGCAACCGCGTCGGTTCCGCGCGCCGCATCGAGCGCGCGAGTATGCCCTCCACTGCTGGACGTAATTCTGTGGAGCGGGATGCGCTCTCACACCTTGTGGCGAAGCGCAACGCACTCGTCAGCAGGCTTGAGAACGGCAGTCATCAGATAGAGCAGATTCGCCAGGCGGGCGAGGATGTACAGCAGTGGGAAACGTTCTGGGTTCGGCTACTGCGCCAGTACGAGCAGGTGTGTGGCGAACTCGCCGCGTACGAGGCGGCACGCGAACTGCGCAAGGCCGGCTAAGGTCTTCGTCACTGCGTTTGAGATGAGGAACATTTCGATGCAGCGGTATCGAGTAGTACGGCTCACAGCATACCCACGGGCCGGAGAACAACGTTCTCCGGCCCGCCTCGCGTTCCGCTCCGGGAAAACTCCGGCAACCAGGATCGCAACTCCCCTATAATCCGAGACATCGCGCTTGAATCCCGGGAGGTTGCCGTGCCCCAGGCTGCGGATGGAGTGTTGGTGGTTGGTACTGGTTCGTGGGGTACCGCCCTCGCTATCACACTCTCGCGCTCCCTGTCCGTCACTCTGCTTTGTCGCACACCTACCGAGCGCGACACGATGCAGGAGTCCCGACGCAACGAGCGTTTCTTGCCCAATGTCGAGTTTCCCGCCGGGCTTGAACTCGAACACGATATCGAGCGCGCCTGTGCTTCTTCCACAACGGTCGTGCTGATCGCACCCACTTCGCGTATGCGTGAGAACGCCCGGCTACTTTCGCCGCACGTGCGCGCCGATCACGTCGTCCTGAGCGGAGCGAAAGGCTTCGAAGGGGGCAGCCTGCTCCGGATGACGGAGGTCCTCGATCAGGAGTTTAGCCAGGCTCGGCCGCGAATCGGAGCCCTTTCCGGACCAAACCTCGCCGGCGAGGTGGCCGCAGGGAAGCCCGCAACCGCGGTGGTCGCGAGCTCGAGCCCGACGGCGCTCGCCGTTGCATTGGGCGCGTTAAACACTCCTCTCTTCCGGGTGTATGCGAACCCGGATGTCCTGGGTGTGGAGCTTGGCGGCGCACTCAAGAACATCATCGCCATCGGCGCCGGTGCCGGGGATGGACTGGACGCCGGGGAGAACGCCAAGGCAGCGTTCGTGACGCGCGGCCTCGCGGAAATCAGCCGCCTCGGGGTCGCGCTCGGCGCGCAGCCTCCGACGTTCGCCGGACTTGCCGGTCTCGGCGATCTGCTGGCAACCGTCAGTAGCACCAGCAGCCGCAATCGCTTTGTTGGCGAGCAACTTGCCCACGGACAATCAATCGCCGACATCCAGGCGTCGCTCGCTCCACAGGTCGCTGAGGGGATCGCGACGACCCTCTCCGCGCGAGCGCTTGCGCGGACACATGGGGTCGAGATGCCGATCACCGAGCAAAGCTACCGGGTACTTTACGAGGGCAAAAACATCGCGGCCGCCCTAGCTGATTTGATGTACCGGGACCCCAGATACGAGACAGACCGCTAACGCCTTGCGCGTTATGGCACCGCCAGTGGGTCCCGCAGCACGAGTGTTTGATCTCTGGCCGGGCCCACGGAAACAATCGAGACCGGAGCGCCCATAAGCTCCTCGATCCGCCGAATGTACGCCTGCGCCGCGGAGGGCAAGTCTTCCCAGCGACGAGCGTCCTGGGTGGATTGCTTCCAGCCGGGCATGTCTTCGAACTCGGGCAGGGCGCGAGCCAGCACATCCGCCCGTGATGGGAGGTAACGCACACGCTTGCCGTCGATCTCATATGCTACGCAGATGCGGACGTGCCCCAGGTGGTCGAGCACATCAAGCTTCGTCACGGCGAGCGATGTCGCGCCGTTTACATCCAGGGAGTACCGGCTTGCTACGGCATCGAACCAGCCGCAACGACGGGGCCTGCCCGTCGTTGCGCCGAATTCGTTGCCGACGCGCAACAAATACTGGCCTGCCTCTCCCTCTAGTTCGGTCGGGAAGGGCCCCTCCCCAACGCGCGTCATGTAGGCGTGGAGGGCAACGACAATCGGTCCGACTTCGCCGACCGGGATTCCCAACGACGCGCATGCGCCAGCCACGCCGCTAGACGAGCTTGTCACAAACGGGTAGCTGCCAGCGTCTATATCCAGCAGCGCGCCCTGTGCTCCCTCCAGCACGACGAGCTGACCTCGGCACAGTGCGGCGCGGATCTCGCGCTCCACATCACACACCATCGGTGCGATCAGCGTGGCCCACTCGGCGCATTGCCGAACCAGGGCGTCGACATCGATCGACTCTCCACCGTAAACGGCAGTGATATATTGATTAGCGATCTCCGTCCTTCGGCGCACGAGTTGCACGAAGCGAACTGGGTCCAGCATATCGCCCACGCGCAGACCATCACGCGCCGCCTTGTCGGCGTATGCCGGGCCGATCCCCTTGCCGGTCGTGCCGAGCCGGAGCTCGTTCCGCTGTGCCTCGAGATATCCATCGAGCAGACGATGGTACGGCAGAACCAGGTGCGCGCGCTCGCTGACGTAGAAGCGTTCCGGACGCGCTCCGCGGCACTCAAGCTCGGCGAGCTCCGCCAGTAGCGCCTCCGGATCGACAACGACTCCCGCTGCAAGCATCGGGATCACACCAGGGTGGAAGATGCCACACGGCACCTGGTGGAACGCGAAGGTGCCGTGCTCGTTCACCACCGTATGACCAGCATTTGACCCACCACTGTAACGGACGTTATACGCGCACCGTTCGGCGAGCAGGTCGATCACTTTCCCCTTGCCCTCATCTCCCCAGTGACCACCGAGAATCACGGCTGCTGGCATCTGTACCTCCCGGGCATCATCACCCGCGATTGTCCTGACTTGTTCGTATTGTCACTGCCCAGAAGACCCCGCAGATTATATACGTTCGTTCACGCCGGGCGCGTATATCGTGGCGGAAGGGAACCAAAAAACGGTATAATATCTAGTAAAATCTTCCCATTTGCCGTCGCGGAACACAGCGGCTGGACAAGGAGTTCGCCATGGAGATTGGAGTCGTCAGGCCCAGAAGTATCGACGACGAGATGCGCTCGTCGTACCTCGATTACTCCATGAGCGTTATCGTCTCACGGGCGCTGCCGGATGTGCGCGACGGCCTCAAGCCGGTCCACCGACGCGTCCTGTACGCGATGCAAGGTCTCGGCCTGGGCAGCAACACGCGCTATCGCAAGAGCGCGGGTATCGTGGGTGAAGTGCTAAAGCTGTACCATCCCCACGGCGACACGTCCGTTTATGACACTCTCGTGCGCATGGCGCAGAGCTTCTCGCTCCGCTATCCCCTGGTCGATGGACAGGGCAACTTCGGCTCTGTGGACGGCGACAGCGCTGCGGCGATGCGGTACACGGAAGCGAAGCTGACCCGGATTGCCGAGGAGCTCCTCGTCGACATCGACAAGGAGACCGTGGACTTCAAGGAGAACTACGACGGGTCAGACAGCGAGCCGGTCGTCCTGCCGGGGAAGCTGCCCAACCTGCTAGTCAACGGCTCAGCCGGCATCGCGGTCGGCATGGCGACGAACCTGCCGCCACATAATCTCACCGAGATCTGCGATGGGATCGCGCACCTGATTGATCATCCCGATGCAACCGCCGAGGATCTGGTCAAAATCGTTCCAGGACCCGACTTTCCGACCGGTGGAGTCATCTTGGGCCGGGAGGGCATTACGTCCGCGTATGGCACTGGCCGGGGCAAGGTGATCGTCCGAGCGAAGTCGCACATCGAGGAGATACGCGGCAGTCGTTACGCTATTATCGTGACCGAATTGCCGTACCAGGTGAACAAATCCACCCTCATCGAGAAGATCGCGGACCTCGTCAAGGAGGAGCGGCTCGTGGGCATCTCGGACTTGCGCGATGAGTCCGACCGCACCGGCATGCGCATCGTGATTGAGCTCAAGCGAGACGCGCAACCGCAGAAAACGCTCAACGCGCTCTATCGATTTACCACCCTGCAATCAACATTCGGCGTGAACTCTCTGGCACTTGTCGACGGCACCGTGCCCAGGATGCTCACGCTCAAGCAAATGATGCGGTATTACGTCGACTACCGTCAGATCGTACTCAGGCGGCGTACCGAATACGAGCTACGCCGCGCACAGGCGCGAGCACACGTCCTGGAAGGATTGAAGATCGCGCTCGATAATCTCGACGCCGTGATCCAGACAATCCGCAACTCCCGCAGCGCGGAAACGGCGCGAGGCGAGCTAATGCGCGGCTTCCAGCTTTCGGAAATACAGGCACAGGCAATCCTCGATTTGCAACTGCGCAGGCTCGCGGCGCTCGAGCGCAAGAAACTGGAGGACGAGCTCAAGGAGGTGCGCAAAACCATCGCCCGCCTGGAGGGAATCCTCGCGAGCCCGACCAAGATCCTGGGAATGATTAAGAGTGACCTGGCTGAACTCAAAGAGAAATACGGGGACGCGCGACGCACAGTGATCCTCGACCAGAGCGGAGATATCAGCGACGAGGACCTCATACCGAATCAAGAGGTCGCGATTAGCGTCACGGATCGAGGCTACATCAAGCGCCTCCCCCACGATACGTATCGCTCGCAGCGCCGCGGCGGCCGAGGGGTCACTGGTATGGGCACGCGTGAATCTGACGTAGTCGACCACATGCTCGTCTGCAACACGCATGACAATGTGCTCTTCTTTACGAACCGCGGCAAGGTATTTCACCTGCGGGCACATGAGATACCAGATGCAGGACGGACCGCGAAGGGCCTGCCCCTCATCAACCTCATTAGCCTCGAACCGCGCGAGAAGGTCACAGAAGTCATCGCGGTCAAGAAGTTCGATACCGGTCAGTATCTCACGTCCATAACAGTCCAGGGCAAAATCAAGCGCTCCAGCCTCTCTGAGTTCGCTGCGGTGCGAGCAAACGGGCTGATTGCAATGTCCCTGGAGGCGGGCGACGAGATGACCGAGGTTCGGCTTTCGTCTAACGAGGACGACATCCTCGTCCTGACCGCGTCGGGGCAGGGAATCCGCTTTCACGCGACGCAGGTCCGCTCCATGGGCCGGCCGGCCGGTGGCGTGAACGCGATGAAGATGGCGGACGGTGATCAAATTGTCGCTATGGAGATCGGCAGGGCAGATGATGATGTCCTGATGATCACCACCGCAGGGTATGGGAAGCGGACCCCGCTCGACGATTTCCCGGTCCAGGGCCGGGCGGGAAGCGGCGTCCGCGCCTTCAAGCTGAACGAAAAGACCGGCAAAGTGGTCGCTGCACGGGTTGTTGCGCCGGGAACTGATGTGCTGGTCGCGTCGTCGGGTGGACTCGTCGTTCGCATGAGCACCGCGAAAATCAGTCGCCAGGGCAGATCAGCGCAGGGCGTCTCGGTCATGAACCTCAAGGGCAAAGATAGTGTGGGGAGTATGGCCTGTATCACCGACGAGACGATACCGGCCAGCAAAAACGGCCACGCAAGCACGGCACACTGAAAGCTCCCCTGCTCCGCGCACCACGACACCAGGGTAACCGGTGCGGCCTGAGACGATTCGGGCTGCATGCGGCCACACCCGGTGCCAGGTCCGCGCAAAGGATCAGTCGCAATGATGGATAATTTCGTGCTCGACGGGCTCGACTTCGCGCGCAGGGCCGTCATTGCCCTCGTCATCATCCTCGTAACGCTCGCGATAGCACGCCGGATCAAGAACCGCGTCCTTCGGACCGGCACCCGTGCGGTCGCGGACACAGCAGTCGCGACTCTGATCGCAAACCTGGCGTATGTCGCGGCCATCGTTATCGGCGTGGTCACCGCGCTTTCTACCGTTGGGACGGATGTGAATGCACTCGTCACCGCACTCGGCGTGACGGGACTCGCGTTCAGCCTCGCGCTTCAGGATCTGCTCCGCAACTTCGTGGCGGGCATGTACATTCTCCTGGAGAAGCCGTTCAATATTGGTGATCGCATCACTCTGCGGGACGTCGATGGCGTCGTGGAGAACATCGAGCTGCGTACAACGCTGCTTCGTACCACCTCCGGCTCGCAAGTCATCATCCCAAACTCTGCTCTAATGACGGAGATCGTCACAAACCGATCCCTCGGGCGATTGCAAGCGTACTCGATCAGCATTACCGGCGGCTTGGATCTGGCGGGCTATGCCTTGACGCGGTACACCGCCGTGCTGAATGGTAAGAGCGCGGTGAGCAAACAGCCGGAGCCGGAGGTGATAGTCGAAAGTC
>JACDAU010000438.1 GCA_013695265.1 Chloroflexia bacterium | reverse complement strand
GTGTTGCGTTGCTCATCGAGCTGGATGCCGAGAAACTCCAGGCCAGCACAGATTCGCCAGCGGACCGGCGCGGCAGCCTCGCCGATCCCGGCTGTAAACACGAGGGTGTCCAGCCCACCCAGAATGGCTATAAGCGCCCCGAGATACTTGTGGGCCTGGTAGCAGAAGAGGTCCACCGCCTCTGCCGCCCGTGGATCGTCAGCTTCGCGGCCAAGCAGATCGCGCATATCCGAGCTGCTGCCGGATACACCCAGCAGCCCCGCCCGCTTGTTCACCAACTCATTCAACTCCGCCGCGCTGAGGTTCTCGTCCTGGAGCAGGTAGAGTATCACACCCGGATCAAGGTCGCCGGAGCGCGTGCCCATCACCAGGCCACCGGTCGGGGAGAAGCCCATGGTGGTGTCGACGCCCACACCGTCGCGTACTGCGGCCATACTGGCCCCGTTGCCCAGATGCGCGACGATCACGCGACCGCCAGCGTCGGACGCATCGAGGAGCCGCAACTCCTGCATGATGTACTCGTATGACAGGCCATGGAAACCAAAGCGCACCACCCCCGCATCTGTGAACCTGCGAGGGAGCGCGTACAACTGTGCCACGCGGGGCATGCGACGGTGGAACGCGGTGTCGAAGCATGCTACCTGCGGCAGCCCTGGAAGGGCGCGCCTGACGGCGTCGATCGCGCCGATTGCCTGCGGCAGGTGATCCGGGTCTATCGGCGTCAGATCCCGAAGGGTGTCGATGAGCTGCGGGGTGATGAGCTGCGGCTCCCAGTACCGGCTGCCGCCGTGAACCACCCGGTGCCCCACCGCGGCGAGACCCTGCGACGGCCGGTTCCTGTGCAACCACGTAAGAAGCGCATTCAGGGCAGCCTCGTGGGTCGGTAGCGCCCCGTGATGCTCGTAGAGCGCGACACCCAGGGAGTCGGTAATGCGCATCCGGCTCCCGTCGGACCCTATACGCTCCGCGCTCGCACCGATCTCGAGCGTGTCGGCCCCGTCCAGCGGATAAAGCGCGGCCTTAAGACTGGAGGATCCGGTGTTCACCGTCAGGATACTTCGCAGCCTGGTCTGATCCATGCCTCATCAACCTCTCGAAGCCGGTCATCGCGCTCGATGCGACGGTCGGTAAAGCGCTTTGCCGTACGCACCGACTCGGACTATATCCGCATCGGCGACCCCTTGCCAAGTGCGGCGGTCAATCTGGGCGGTGCGCTTCAGCGTCCCTCACACCCATGCTACGATTGCGGAGAGCAGAAATCCAGTCGGCGCCGTTTCGACACACGCTGGCCGGAACGAGGACAAAGGAGGCGATGGTGCGAGATATCACCGTGTTCAGCGGCGGCGCGCATCCCGGTCTCGCCGACAGCGTGTGCGACATCCTCGGCGTGGGCCGGTCGCCAGCTACGATCTCTCGATTCAGCAACGACTGCCTCGGGGCGCAGTTGGATGCGAGTTGTCGCGAGAGCGACGTCTTTTTGATCCAGCCGCTCGTCCCGCCGGTTCAGGAGCACCTGATAGAGCTACTGCTGATGCTGGACGCCGCCCGTGGCGCCTCGGCAGCGCGCACCACTGCGGTGATCCCGTACTACGCATACGCGCGCTCCGACAAGCAGGACGCGCCGCGCATCTCCATCGCTGGCAGGCTCGTGGCCGACCTGTTGGCAAAGGCCGGCGCGAATCGGCTGCTGACGGTGTCGCTCCACGCGCCGCAGGTACTCGGCTTCTTCAGCGTGCCCGTGGATCACCTCAATGCGCTGCACGTACTGGCTGCCCATTTCCGTGGCCGCGACCTGAGCTCCACCGTTGTGGTCTCGCCCGACCTGGGCAACGTCAAGTCCGCCTCGCAGTTCGCGCGCTTGCTCGACCTGCCCGTTGCGGCGGGGCGAAAGCAACGAATAAGCGATGAGCGGGTCGTGATCGACACAATTATGGGAGATGTGGCCGGCAGGGAGATCCTGCTCCTGGACGACGAAATATCGAGTGGTGTCACCATCGTGGAGATGCTCGGCGTGCTCCGAAAGCACGGGGCGGGGCAGGTCACGGTGGTCTGCACCCACGGCCTGTTCACGAAGGACGCGCTGCGGCGAATAGCCGTCGCGCCGGGGGTCGTGGAGATAGTGACGACGGATACCGTACCACCGCCGCCAGACGCGCAACTGCACAATGTGCGTGTGCTATCAATGGCCCCATTGCTGGCCAATGCGATCCAGAACATTCACAATGGGGAGTCCGTGAGCAGCCTGTAGCGGCAGGGCGATGTCAAAGTCGTCGAACTGACGGTGTGGCCGCCGATTCTGGGCGGTGTGACGCTGCACTGACGCGGCTCGTACGACCGTTTGGGGGTTGGCCAAGGCACACAGGTGGCCCGTGCAGCTGGACCGAGCGGACTTTGACATGACCCTGTGCCCGTAACTGGTCAGGACAGCAGGACGAACTGCCTGGCGAAGGATTGAAGGCGGATACGCGGCAGGTAGTCCGTTCTCGGGCCCTCGGCTATGATGAACGTAGCGACTAATACATGACCAGGAGGTTCCCAATGCCCGAGTTACAAACCCTGACCCCCGAGGAAGAGCGAGTGATAGCCCGCAAGGGCACGGAGCGCCCGTTTTCCGGTGAGTACGACGATCATTTCGTCCCCGGCCTCTACACCTGCCGGCGATGTGGCGCGGCACTGTATCACTCCGAAGACAAGTTTCACTCCGGCTGCGGCTGGCCGAGCTTCGACGCCGAGGTTCCGGGCGCCGTTCGTCACCTGCCCGATCCCGATGGCAGGCGGACCGAGATCCTCTGTGCCGCATGTGATGGGCATCTGGGCCATGTCTTCGAAGGGGAGGGCCTCACGCCCAAGGACGTGCGTCACTGCGTGAACTCCCTCTCCATGCGCTTCATCCCAGCCGAACAGTCCGGGACCTGAGCGCCCGGCGGGAAGCGGCAATAGCCCATCCTCTTGAGGCGATGTAGATACGAGTACGGGCACCCAACACGGATGGGACAAGACGAGGATACGGAGGAGATCGTGATGCGGGTGACGATCACGGGCGCAAGCGGCAACGCAGGGCAAGCCGTCAGCAGGCTCATCGCCGAGGCGGGTTTCGAAGTACGCATGGCGGACATGGCGCCCCCGGCGCGTGACATCGCGGCACTGGGGGAGTTCGTGCGCTGCGACACGCGGACGCCAACGGATGTGCAGCGAGCCATTGAGGGGGCCGACGCCGTCGTTCATCTGGCGGCCTGGCACAGCGCGCACCGGCCGCCCGTGAGCGACGCGACGATCTTTGCGGTGAACGTGGACGGCACCTTCAACGTGCTCGAGGCTTGCCGAGCCGAGGGCGTTGCGGCAGTGGTATTCGCTTCCTCGATGGCGTATGGCTGGGGCGGAGTCTACTCCGCCACCAAGGTCATCGGCGAGGAGTTGTGCCGCGCGTATCATGAGATGACCGGTGCAAGCGTTGCGATGCTGCGCTACCACGAGTTCATCCCCGCGCCATACCTGGAGTATGGCCCGCGCCTGCTGCGCAACGGCGTGGACCGCTCAGACGTGGCGGCGGCAACTCTCGCGGCACTGCGCGCGGCGATCGAGCGTAAGGTCGAGCTGTTCCGCACCATCGTGCATACGAACCACGGCATGCCCCCAGCGGTGGTCGACGACTTCCGCCGCCTTGGACCGGACTGGTGTGAGCAGCAGGTGCCCGGCGCGAGGGAACTCATCGACCAGTATGAGCTTCAGCTCCCGGCACGGGTGGAGCAGCACGACCTCTCAGAGGCGGAACGTATCCTGGGTTGGCGGCCAAAGATCAGCTTTCTGGACTTTCTCCGCGACCTCAAAGCGCGGGACGCCCGCAGAGAGGATGTGCGAGCGCTCATCGTCCCCGGAGCGCTGCCAGGGTAACCGGACACAGACTCGCGGCGGCTGAGGCTGGAAGGATCGTGTTGTGGACTGATCTCCCGCACCTGCCTGCGAGGTTGTCGAGCGTTTCGGCCGCTCCGCGCCCAAGCAGAGGCACAGTCATTGCGGAGCTTGGCGCTACCATATGGGCCGAACTCACTGGTGAGGGCACGGGCCGTCAATGTGTCGAGAGAGGCTGTGCTGCCTCCCTCGTACAGTTGCCTACCGCTTGATCCCCTGTGCCGCCGTTTGCGGCCCCCGGAAATCTATCGGGCAGGCCGAGGGTCAATATAGGTAGGACTAGCTAGAGTATGGAGTCGAGCGGATAGCAAGGAGGTTCTCAATGAGTGTGACGGACGAGTTCGTAAGCAGTAACCAGGTATACGCCGGGACGTTCGACAAGGGCGCCCTGCCAATGCCCCCTGGCAAGCAGGTCGCTGTGCTGGCGTGCATGGACGCCCGGCTCAACGTCTACGGCATGCTGGGAATCGCGGAGGGTGACGCGCACGTCATCCGCAACGCTGGAGGGATCGCCACAGACGACGCCATCCGCTCGCTCGTAATATCCCAGCGACTTCTGGGTACGCGGGAGATCGTGCTGATCCATCATACGGACTGCGGGATGCTCACGTTCCGCGACGATGAGTTGCGAGAGGCGATCCGGAAGGATGTGGGCTTCAAGCCGCACTTCGCGCTGGAGAGTTTCGGCGACCTGGAGGAGGCCGTGCGAGAGTCGATTGCCCGCATCAAAGCGAGTCCGTTCGTGCCACACAAGGACAGCATTCGAGGCTTCGTGTACGACGTGGCATCAGGGAAGCTGAACGAGGTGCGCTAGTCTCCGCCGGGGCGTTAACGACGGCCAGGGCGGAAGGGCGCAACAAGCAGCGACACAGGTGCGACTGACTACGGATGAACAGCTGCGAACATATCAAGCCGAGCCTGTGAGGGATCCGTAACCCTGGCTACGGATCCCTCACCGTGTTCAGGTTGACACCACTTCTGTGCTGATCCGGTGATCGTGCAGGCACGGCAAACTGCATTCTACGGTACGGCTGCTACTACCTTGCACCTGTAAACTAACACCTACGAAATCTACAGCGGTGAGCAAGAAGATTGAACCTCCGGAATGGCAGGGGGCGGGCTGCGGCCTGCGGGCAGGCACGGAGACCTGCCCCTACCCGGCTCAAGGGCGGTGCCCACCGCTATAGAGGGCATCGATACACATCCTCGGCGATTAGCTCCGCGCGTCTTGCATTTCTCCGCGCGATGCCCTATAGTTAGCCTTACTAATCTATAGGTACGTGAACCAGTTCGTGCGCTAATCGCTTTCGCGTCGTGCTCGTAGTGGAGGATGAGAGATGGGACAGTCCGGCACCGAACCCACCGAACTCGCCGAGGCGCTCAGCAACGTACTCCGCGGAATGCATCGGCTTATGCGCCAGCCTCACCCCGCCGGAGATCGGCAACATCCCGACTGCGTCGGCGCGAGCGGCGCGCACAGCCAGCCGGAGAAGCCCGGTCAGTTCAAGCTGCTAATGATCCTCACTCGGCGTGGGCGACTCGCGATGCAGGAACTCGCCACGGCGCTGGATGTCGCCCCCCCCACCGTCACCGGCATGGTCAAGCGCCTGCTGGAGCAGGGATACGTCGAACGCGTGCGGGACGACTCGGACTGGCGCACCGTCTGGGTGGAGTTGACGGAGCAGGGACGCGAAGCCGTCACCCGGCACCATCGGGAACGAGTAGCCGCACTCCGGCAACGCATCGAGCAGTTAGACCCGGAGGAGCGGGCGACGCTGCGAGACGCCATCCCTGTGCTCGCCCATCTGTTGGAGCTACAGCCCGTGCCTGGCGCTAATTGCCGACCTGGCCCAGAGCAGGGCACGAGGGCGGAGGCACCTGGAGAC
>JACDAU010000396.1 GCA_013695265.1 Chloroflexia bacterium | reverse complement strand
GTGCAGATCTCGTTGCAGCTGTGGACGGACGGCGTCCAACGCACGCCCGACCAAGTGGATCCAGAAGTGCGCGAGCGCGTCCGCCAGATGACAACCGCGCTCTACACCCGCGGGGATCCGCCGTCTTCGACACAACTCAAGCGGCCCGCAGCATCAAGGCTCGGTGAGATACAGGTTCCGACGCTCGTAATCGTCGGCGATCAGGACCTCCCCGTCATTCGGGAGATAGCGGATGCGCTGGCTGCGGGAATCCACGGGGCACGTCAGGCGGTCATCCCCGGTACCGCTCATCACCTCAACCTCGAACAGCCGGAGCCGTTCAACCGCATCGTACTCGACTTCCTCGCCGAGCAGCCGTGAGGGAGTATCCCGGCAGGCGATTGATCGGTCTTGCGCCGGGCGGTGGTGGCTATACTGATGGTCAGTGCATTGCGACACCGAGAAAGGACACACAGCGATGAACATCCACACCCTTGAGCCTGACGAGCGCACCTTGCACGGCGTCTTCTCCCGTGACTTCGAGCCGATGCTCACGATAGACTCCGGCGACACCGTGCGGTTCCGCACGCTCGACGCCCGCTGGAGCCTGGAACCCACGACCGAGGTGGAAACGCCGGCGGCCACGTTCCCGCTCACGGGGGAACGCCGGGGCGACGGTCACGCGCTCACCGGTCCGGTCTTCGTGCGCGGCGCACAGCCCGGCCATACCCTCCAGATCGACATCGGCCCGCTGCGTCCCGGCGCGTGGGGGTGGACGTTCGCGGGAGGGACCGACGGCCTGTACGCGGAGCAGTATCGAAAGCTCGGCCTCGAAGACCGAAGTGCGCTGCTCGCGTGGACGCTTGATGCCGACGAAATGACCGGCCAGGACCAGCTTGGGCACACAGTCGCGCTACGGCCATTCATGGGTGTGATGGGCATGCCCCCGGCGCAATCGGGCACACACTCCACGCGGCCACCGCGAACGTGCGGCGGCAACATCGACTGCAAGGAACTGGTGACCGGTACAACCCTTTACCTCCCCGTCGAGGTCGAGGGCGCGCTTTTTTCAACGGGCGACGGCCACGCCGCCCAGGGCGATGGCGAGGTCTCCGGCATGGCGATTGAGTGCCCGATGGACGCTGCCGAGCTCACGCTCACCCTCCGGGAGGACATGTCCCTGAGCACCCCGCGCGCGGAGACACCCTCCGGCTGGCTGACGTTTGGCTTTCATGAGGACCTCCATGAGGCAGGGGCTGTGGCGCTCTCCGCGATGCTTGATCTTATGGGAGAACGGCTGGGTCTGGATCGCCCAGAAGCACTCGCGCTCGCGAGCGTCGTCGTGGACCTGCGAATCACCCAGATCGTGAACGGTGTACGCGGCATCCACGCTTTCCTTGCGCACGACGCGGTGGAACAGGATACACAATCCCTGCTTCGGTCCCGGCTGCCCTTGTGAGTCCGCGCGACCAACCACGGACCCGGCGCGCTTCGACGGACGGGAGGGTTGGGAAAGCGTTCAACCGAAACCTGTATGTCGTATGCAATCCGCTTGAGCCCTGCTGCATGTCATTCCGAACGGAGTGAGGGATCCGTAACTCAGACCACGGATTCCTCGCACGATCGGAATGACAGAAGCACTACTGATCAGCCGGAGTTAGTATCAGCCCACCCCCGAAAGGATCGTGACTGTGGATGGCCGCGCTTCGCTACCCCTCTGGAATACGTCCCTGTACGACGAGAGCCACTCCTTTGTGTGGCAGCGGGGCGAGGAGCTGGTAGATCTCCTCTCCCCACAACCCGACGAGCGAGTGCTCGACCTCGGCTGCGGCACTGGCCATCTGACGGCGCGCATCGCGGCGACGGGCGCGACAGTAGTGGGGATAGACAGCGACCCCGGCATGATCGAAGCAGCGCGCCGCCATTACCCACACATCGCCTTCGAGGTCGCGGATGGCACGGCGTTCGAGGTTTCCCGGCCATACGACGCGGTGTTCTCCAACGCCGCCCTCCACTGGATGCGACCGCCCGAGCGGGTTGCCGAGTGTATCCACCGGGCACTGCGTCCGGGTGGGCGCCTC
>JACDAU010000390.1 GCA_013695265.1 Chloroflexia bacterium | reverse complement strand
ACAGGGGAACGAGGGCGGTGAGCAGCGCGCGGCCCAGGTCGCAGCCGAGCATCACCTTGCAACGGTCCCACCGGTCGGCCAGGGCGCCGGCGGGTAGGCCCAGGACGAGGTGTGGCACTGTTTGGAGCACGCCGACGAGGCCCATCTGCGTGCCTGAGCCGGTCAGAAGGATGACAAGAAGTGGCAGCGTCGTGACGTTGACGGCGTCACCGAGCGCGGATACACCCTGGCCGAGCAGCACGACCGTGAACTCCCGGTTCCGCCACAGACTCGGGAGCGACTGGCGACCGAGCGCGAGCCTCTCGCCTGTCTCTGTGGGATGCGCTTCCGCGGACTCCGTGCCGCTCTCGATATCGGTCCCGTGCGTCCCCGCCATAGCGCCATTGTACCCGCCTCACGGCCCTGGCTCGTGCATACCGACGGGATGCAACAGGCCGAGCCAGCCCTGACAGGAGCGCCGTCAGGCACCGGTTACGCTCGGTGAGCACAATGGGGAATCACGCCCACCACGCGCGTCGCTGCGCCCGCCTGCGCGCCCGGGTTGCCCCGGTCCTCCTCAGGTCCGCCAGGCCATCGCGTGCCCCGGGCCCTTGTAGTCGCGTCCGAACGGGAGGCCAAACGGCTCCTCGTATGGCCGCATGGGCACCATGTCGGCGATCTCCCGAAGGCGCTCAAGCAACTCCTGCGGTAGCGGTCCCTTCCGCGCGGCCTGGACGTTCGCCTCCACCTCCGCGACGGAACGCGAACCGGACAGGGTCAGAGCGACGTCCGGGTTCGAGAGCACGAAGCGTATGCCCAGCTCGTGGATGGGCATCTCTATCTCGTCGAGCAGGGCGTACAGCGCGCGGTACTGCTGCCGCCTCGGCGCGCTGAGCCAGCGCGCGCCGCGCTCGACCTCCTCGTCGTATCGGATCGCCAGCGCTCCCTGCTGCAGGGGCGAGCCCACGATGACACCCATGCCCTGCCTCTTCGCCTCCGGCAGCACGGCGACCTCCGCCTCCCGCCACAAGAGGCTGTAGTTGAAGGCGGTCAGCAGCACGTCGTACCGCCCGGTGGCGATGATATGGGGCATCTCGTAGGCGGTGGTGCCACCCAACCCCGTGAACCGGATGACGCCCTTCGCCTTCAGCTCGTCGAGCACCTCGTTTACGGGACCATGAAAGCTTTCGTCGTTCTCCCACCAGTCATATTGCCGGGGCCGGTCGGGCTCGTGGATGAGAAGCACGTCGATGTGGTCGCGTCCCAACAGGCGCAGGCTCTCCTCCACGGACCGCCGCAGCCCTCCCTTGTCCCGGGGATCGAACGGCTCGGGGCGTCCGCCCAGCTTGGTCGCGAGGAAGTACGGCTGTGAGACGCCTTGCAGCGCGTAGCCGAGCACCTCCTCGCTGTCGGCGTAGCCGGGGGCGGTGTCGATGTAGTTGACACCCAAGTCCAGCGCGCGGCGGATGGCGGCGCGTGCCTCCTTGCGGTCCGCGGCACCCCATCGCGAGATGAACGCACCGCCAAGGCCCAGCACACTCACCTCCAGCCCGGTACGTCCGAGGACACGCGTCTCCATCCCATCCCCCTCTCACATGTCGGCACCACAGGTTCCCAGCTCCTCAGACCGGACAAATGCCACGCAAGCCGCCATCGCTTTGGCCATCGCCCGGGTCAGGCAGTCGCGCCGATGACCCTGTTTCTGTCGTTGCCCGGGGCGAGGCGCCTGCGCAGTTCGGTGGAACTATCGGACATGCCTGCTCGCAAAGGCACGCTCGATGAATGGCCAGACATCACGCTTGTAGTAGCGGTGCCCACCCTCCCCGATGCTCAGGCAGCACTCTGCGTCCGCGTCAAACACCGCGTAGATCCGCCGTAGTTGGTCGTAGCTCTCCCGCACCGCCTCAATCGGGAACAGCGGGTCGGCACGACCGGAGACGGCGAGGAAGGCGCGGGGGGCAATGAGCCCTGCCACATCCCACATCTCCCCGAGTTGCATGATGCCCGGCACATAGTTGCACTCGCAGTGATAGACCGAGCCGATGGAGTCCCTGAAGGTGCAGAAGTAGCTGCTGGGCACGCATACCGCGATGCGCTCGTCCACGGCTGCAGCGAAGACGCTGATCGTCCCCCCTCCCGAGTTGCCGGTGATGGCGATGGCCGCCGGATCCACGTCGTCGCGCAGCACGGCCCAGTCGATGAGTCGTTGGATGTCCCAGACTCGCTCACCTATGAGGGTGCGACCGAAGAGCAGGGCGTGCATCTGTAGGGTGCGGCAGGAGTTGTTCGCGTCCCGCTTGATCTCCTCGCGCCGCCTGAGCCCGGCGAATCCGCGCATATCGGGGGCAATGGCGATATTCCCCTCGCGCACGGCCTGGAGTGCGATGTCCCGCTCGCCCGCCTGCATGTCGCGCCGGTCCGCCTCGGATTCGGAGAGCCCGACGTACGTCCGCTTGCCGAGCTTGCCGTGGCCGTGGGGTGTGAGCACGAGGGGCCTCGGGCCTGAGCTACCGAGCGGGCGCAGCAGGTAGAAGGGCAGGTGGAAGCCCTGCTCGGTCTCCAGCGTCCACTCCTCGCGCACGTGATCGGGCTCCTCCTCCGAGCGGACTAGGGTCGCGTCCATCGGAGGTGTGCCGCGGGCGGCGATGGCTTCCAGTCCGACCAGGCCGGACAGCGCGGGCCGGAAAGCGCGTTGCCAGCCCTCCGCCTCATCCCGGGTGGCAGCCGAGAAGCCGAACGAGCGCGGCGTGGAGGCGGCGAGAGATTCTACATAAGTGTCCGCGTCCACACGCTCCCTCCGATCATCTTGTCACGCCGACGTCCGCGTAAGGACCGCGCTCGATAGTATCACAGCCGCTCCCGATACGCACCGGCTGGGCGCGGATTCGATCAGTTCCGGCAAGGGGTCTGCCGCTCGTGAAAGTGGTCAGCAGGAGGTGCTTGCGCCCAGTCGGTGCGACGCAGAAGCCCGCGGCAAGCGTGGCGAAGGGCGGTAGGGGGGTGGTCACCGGCTCGGCGTCGGGGAGGTAGAGCTTGATGCGCTGCGCCACCTCGGCGAACGCGAGATCTCCCTGCCCGTAGTCCGCCACAATGTGCACCAACACTCGCCATGTCGCCCTCTATCAGGCACTGTCGCGCCAAGCCGCTCGGCCCGCAGTGAGCGGTTGCACGCCCCGTACCCCCGCTAATGGCGACTATTCTGTATCGACCGTGTAACCTACACCGGCCTGCTCGCGTTCAGTGTTCGGGCGGCGCAGCCCTACATATATCCCGCCACGCCGAGGAGCTCGCGCGTCTCCGCGTCCGCGGATTCCAACAGGCGCGTGGTCAGTCCGTCCTCCGGGCGAGTGCCGTAGATGGACTGCTTCATCCAGGTGGGACCGTAACCCAGCAGCAGCAAGCGGCGGACCGTGCCCTCGGCGGTGTTCGGCATTGCGCGGTGCCAGAGCGCGCCGTGGCACATGGCGACGGAGCCCGCCGGCAGGCGCAGCGTCACCTGGTCGGGCAGGTCGCCGTACTCCCCCGCGGGCAGATCCTCATCCGTGCGCTGGTGCGAGCCGGGCACGACGAGCAGAGGGCCGTTGCGGTCGTCGGCGTCATCGAGGTAGATCAGCGCGTCGATGGTCTGGGGGCGGCTAAAGAAGGGCGGGACGGGGTCCGGGATCAGCCGCTGGTGGAAGTGCCAGTGCGTCTCCTGCCCGGGCTGGCCGGGGTTGGTGACGCGGGCGGAGAGGCCGCGCACCTGCACCTGCGGCCCGAGCATTGCGCGCGCGACGGAGAGCAGCGGCTGGTATGCGAGCAGATCCAGGAAGTCCGGGTGCTTATCCATGAGGTGGCGGAGGAAGAGCCCACCGAAGCGGCGGTCTCGCCCGCGCTCCGCGCCAGCATCTCGGGACTCTACGGCAACGACCGCGTCGAGCGCGGCGCGCAGTCGGTCGAGCTGGCGACCTTCGAAGAGTTGTTCGCGGACGAGGTAGCCGTCGCGGGCGAACCCCGCGACCTCCTCGGCGGAGGCGTGGACCTCCACGGGGCGGGAGGGATCGGGGAGGTCGTGATTACGCAGGCGGTACTCGAGGGTATACCTGGCGGCGGGGGCGGTCATCACGGTACTCCTTCGGTCGTCGAGGCAGCCGGTTGCGATCCTGGACCGGAATCGTATCACAGAAGGACGAGCGGGTGAACCGGCAGGGCACCATGAGCGGGGCAGAGGCAGGGCGCACCCGCAACCAGGGAGGCCCTATGATACGGCCGGACTGGAGCGCGACCACGACAACCGGCAACAGCGACTCAAGCCGGAGCGGGGCTTCGGGTTCCCCTCCTCCGACATCGTCGCCCGCGACCACGCCCTCTTACAAAACCTAAGGCGCGGCCTTTCGAAGCTTACTGGTAGTGTCCATGCGATCCAGGACACGCGACCACCTGGCCATTGCTGGCAGGATCAATCTAACACCACCTGCAACTGCTCGTCCCGCAGATTGCCTCCGGCGCGCGCCCGCTGCCTCAATCACCCAGTGGGCTGCAACTGAACCCCCCGTTCTCAGGCCTGGGCGACCTGCGCCCGATCCCGCGACGCGAGAATCGGGAACATCTCGCCCGCGATCGGTTGGCCTACGGCGAGATTCAGCGGATCGGTGGTTACGTGGCTCCTGCCGCTGAACCGGACATCGTTCGGCATATAGTTGATGATGAAACCTTGGCGCGGCTTGTCTGTCTGATTCGGGCCGGCGTAGTGCAGGGCCAGGGAGTCGTGGAACGTGCAGCTCCCCGCCTTGAGCTCGATCGTCACCGGCTGGAGACTATCTCGCCTGTCCTGGGGAACGAGCAGCCGCACGCCTTCCAGGCTGGCGAGTAACTCACTGGGGAGCGTACCGGCCGCCAGGCGCCCCCAGCGGTGAGAGCCGGGAAGGAATGACATGCATCCCATCTCGACGGTAACGTCGACCAAAGCCAGCCAGCAGGTGAGCGGGCCCGCGTCAATCATCGGCCAGAGCGGGAGGTCCTGGTGCCACCGCGAGGGGTCGTTGCCCGGCATCTTGACAATGAGCTGGTCGTGCCAGAGGCGGACGCGTTCGCTCCGGCTGAGCTGGCGGGCAATCTCGGCCAGTTTCGGATTGAAAACGTGCCTGCGCACCCCCGCATGGGAGGCCCACAGATTGACGTGCTGGGTGTACTCCCCGCCCTCGCGGTAGAAGTAACCAAGCTCCGCGCGGCCCGTTGCGTCGGCGAGCGCGCCGCGGAAATCGCTCAACTCCTCCGGCGTGAGCACTTCGTCGAACTGGGCATAGCCTTTCTCCTGAAAGGACATGACCTGTTCTTCCGTGACCGGTGCTGGTGATACCGCCATTGTTCCTCCCTTTCATCAGCGCGTTTGTGCTCGTCCACACCTTCGTGTGTTTGCCGGGACGTGAAGGCGATGATCAGCCTTCGGCCGACGTGGGAGCGGGCACCCTCCGCATGCGCGACGACTGATCGATTTTGCGCTGTTAGATGCCATGATGGACCGATTGGCGCAATGTAGCACCTTCCTCTGTGATGGGTCAAGGGGCAGTAGTCCCTGGCTCGGTCTGCATGGGAGTGGGCGGATATTGGGGACAGGCGCTCATCAACGACGGTGCGAATTGGTTATTGGCCTCCGACTGACTCATTCGGCACCATACGATGCCTCGGATGTGCCATCACCATGGTCGCTCGGTGGTCCGGCACTTGATAGGCGTGTCGTGTGCTCTGGGAGCGCGGCGCATCCCGTCTGGTTGTACGGATGTCGAGGCGATGGAGGTGGCGGATGCGGGCGCTGGTGCTCACGGGACCGGGGGCGCTTCGGGTCATCGACAGCAACCTCCCGTCCGTCGGACCCGGCCAGGCCCTGGTGCAGTTGCGCCTGGCCGGGATCTGCGGCTCCGACCTCGCCGCCTATCGCGGCACGTCGCCCCTCGTCCGGTATCCGAGAGTGCTCGGACATGAGTTGCTCGTCGATGTGCTGGAGTCACCGGGCCGACCGGACCTCGCAGGGAAGCGTGCGGTGGTCGAGCCGCTGCTGCGCTGCGACGTGTGCCGTGCGTGCAGGGTTGGGCGCTACAACTGCTGCGCGAATCTCCGGGTAATGGGGGTCCACGCGGACGGCGGCCTCCGAGATCGCTTCCCCGTGGATACACGCAATCTGTTCCCCGTGCCGGAGAATATGCCCGACGAGGTGGCCGTCCTGGCCGAGCCGACGAGCATCGCCCACCACGCCATCGAGCGCTCGGGGATCGGCACGGGGCAGGTTGCCGCGGTCTTCGGCGCTGGGACGATCGGCCTGCTGCTCATTCAGCTGCTGCGTGCCCGGGGATGCATCGTCTTCGTCATAGATATCGATGCGTGGCGCCTGGAGGTCGCGGAAGCGTTGGGGGCGGTGACCATCCGCGGAGACGGAGGGGACCCCGTGGACGTGGTCTCCGATGCCACCGGCGGCGAAACGGCCGATGTCGTGTTCGAGGCGACCGGCAATCCCGCGTGCACGAGACTCACGACCGAGCTCGCCGGTCACGCGAGCAGGATCGTGCTCGTCGGATGGAACAGAGGACCGGTGGATGTGGACACCGTGACGCTGATGCGCAAGGAGCTGGACCTGCTCGGCTCTCGCAACAGCGCAAGTGAGTTCCCATCGGTGCTGCGGGTCCTCTCCGCGGGCGCGGTCAATGCGGGTACGGTCATCACGCAGCGCTTCTCTCTCGGCGAATCCGTGCAGGCGCTGGAGTTGCTGGACGACCCTACGGAGTCGGCGCTCAAGGTCATCATCCGGCGGTAGGCTCGGTGTCGACTGCTACGGGCCGAGCCGTTTCGGCGCCGTCCAGATCGCCTCAACACCACCGAATCACTGACGGAGGGCAGGTATGAGTGGCACCCAGGTAGGAGGTGGTCACAATTGAAAGTGGTGATCGCCGTTCCGCTGGTATACTCCGGCTACGCGACGGCGGTGGGCGGCGAGTACATAGGCGTTTAGGCGCTAGGGAGGACGGTCGGGCGATGGCAGGCAACAAGATCTTTACGTTCCCCCACCCGGTCAACGAGGTCGCAGCGCGCGTCGTCGCTGCCGGCGTCGCGCTCATGGCCGCGCTCACCCTGGCGACGCGCCGGCCATGGCTGATCGCGCCGATGGCGTACGGCTTCGTCGCGCGCGTGCTCGCCGGGCCGACGCTCAGCCCGCTCGGCCAGCTATCCACCCGGGTGATCACCCCCCGACTGCCGGTCCCGCCGAAGTACGTCGCGGGTCCGCCCAAGCGCTTCGCGCAGGGCATGGGGGCCGCCATCTCGCTCAGCGCTCTCCTGCTCGCGTTCGTCTTCCGCCGCACCTCCGCCGCCTATGCCCTCGTGGGGCTTATTGGGGTGTTCGCGGCACTCGAGTCCGCCTTCGCCTTCTGCATCGGCTGTAAGGCCTTCGCGGTGCTCATGCGCACCGGACTCATCCCGGAGGAGGTGTGCGCGGCGTGTGCCGACATCCAGAAGCGCCCGGGCTTTCGCCCCGACGCCCCTGAAGCTCGGCGACTGGCCACCGACTAGATGCTTCCAGTGGGGACTTGCGGCATATGGAGACAAGGAGATAGGGTGGGCATCGTAACAGGAAGGAGTGCTACGATGCCCGCCCCGATACGCATCTCGCCTGAGGAGGGCGAACTCGCGGAACTCGCGCGGTTGTGCGAGGAGTCCCCGGACCCGGAGACGCGCAGCCGCTACCAGATGGTCCTGCTGGCGGCGCAGAGCAAGACGGCGTATGAGATCGCGCCGATGGTGCTCCGGAGCCCCGACACCGTGCAGAGGGTGCTGCGGCGCTACCTGGATGGGGGTACGGACGCGGTGCCGAGGAAGAGCCCACCGGGGGGCCAGCGGGTCGTCACGCCCGAGTGAGAGGCAGAGCTCCTGGGGGTGATCGGGCTGAGCCCGCGCGCGGTGGGAGTGGAGAGCCCAAACTGGACGACCGGGCTGCTGGCGGAGTAGTTAGCGGGGCGGACGGGAGTCGCGGTGGGTGCAGAGACGGTACGGCACTACCTGCACGCGAATGGCTACGTGTGCAAGCGACCGACGTGGACACTTGCCAGGAAGGCGGCTGGGCAGCCGGGGTGGCAGGGAAAAGGTTGAGGGTGGAGGTGCTGCTGTCGGCTGCGTCACAGCCCGAGCCTCCACCCGTGACTGAACTGGTAGGGCCGGAAC
>JACDAU010000378.1 GCA_013695265.1 Chloroflexia bacterium | reverse complement strand
TGACGGTACGCGGCTTCGGAAAGACACCGTCGCGAATCCGCAGTCCGTCGCCTCGTGTACCGCAACTCTCCGAGCGAAGTAATCTATGGATGGAGTGCGGCCAAATGTGGCGTCCACAAACGTTCTGGGCTGCGGCGCGGGACACCTCTTGTCGTCTCATACCAACTCCTCACCCCAACCACGGATGCGTCTCAGGCTTGGCATGCCATGTGCGCCAACACCCAGGCGGAGGTAGAATCGCAACAGCGGCTTAACCACCCTCCTATCATACGTTCCCGACCACTCAGCAGGACCGGCATCATGACCGCGGTTTCTTGGACGGCTTTGAACGTCTCGAGGTGACTGACCTGCCGCCGATGCTGAGGACGGAGCCCGCACTGCCTATGCTCAATATTGAGCCTGCACTGCCGATACTCAGGATGGACCCAGCACTACCAATGCTGAGGATCGAGCCCGCGCTGCCGATGCAGAGCACGCTGCCGAAGCTCAAAAGGCTGCCCACGCTCAGGGCGCTGAGGAGGGAAAGCGGACTCGGTGCGTTGCGGCTGGTGGGAACGAAGCCGGTATGGTTTACCAGGCTGCTCACTGGATCAAATGTTATATTCACATGCACTTCCTTCTCGCTTGATGGGTACTTCGCGCGGACCGCGTGGCCAAAGCACCTCTAACCTTCGCGACCGAATGGCAGATCCACTGGGCTGCCGCCGTTGTCAGATGATGCGCGGATGGCGAGGACGATCTCCTGGTCGAGGCGGGCCTGGCAGGGGCCGTACGTCGGAGCGGTCTCGTTTCGGACGGCGCTCACAAGGCTCATGATGCAGCCAGCGACCCCGATCTCGTCGTCGTGCCACTGAGGCCCGTGTCCCTGTACCGCAGAGAGGAACGGGTTGTCCCAACGTACCACCGGAATATCAGAATCACCCGTGTGCGCGATCAGCGCCGTGAGTGCGCCGCCGTCCACCCGCTCCCATTTTCGCTCGACCGTGATGAAGCGAGGCGCCTCACCGTCCTCCGAGAGCAGCGTGAGCCGCTCCTCCACATGGGGGCCGACGCCTACGGTGATGCCCATACCGCGCTCGGCGAGGAAGCGGCTGGAGCGCCACCATCGGAGCGGCGAGCTGTAGCCCACGTTCGTCCAGTGATAGAAACCAAGCCGTCCGCCTTCGAACCAAACAGTCCCGTGCTCCTGAGTCTCAGCCTTGCCTGCTACGAGCGGGTATTCCTCGACCGCGCCGGAGACGCGCACGGACACGGCGTCGAATCCGAGGTATGAGCGCATCACGCTCACGCCGTGGTAGCCGTGCCCCGCAAAGTCGTTGAACGAGGAGTGTACCCGCCCGAAAAGGCCGGTACGAATCAGTTGCAGCTTTAGCGCCTCCATCGGCCTGCGGTGAAACTGCTCCGCCACCTCGACCTTCACCGCCCGACTTTGCGCCGCCTCGATGATTCTGTCTGCTTCCTCAAGCTCGTGGGCGACAGGTGTCTCAAGGAGCACGTGGAGCCCGGCCTCCACGGCCATCAGCCCAACCTCGCCGTTTGCTCCGTAGCTCACGGTCACGATCCCGATCTCGGGCGCTGTTTCGCGCTTGAGTCGGTCGAGGTCGGTGTACGCGGGAACGCCGAGTGTCTCGCCCAGCCGTCGGGCGGATCCGTCGCTGCGGCCCCACACGGCGACGAGATCCACATCCGGCAGCCACCGAAGCAGCGGGGCGTACAGGTAACTTGCCCGCTTCGCTGTGCCTATAATCGCGATGCGCGTCCGATCAGTTTGCACGGTTGCCCCCTTGCTCGCGCACGCATTGCCATCGATATGGTGCGGCGCGGCTGCTCTCTGTTGTATTCATCGCTGAGGTCCGATGCCGCATCAGGTGTGCCGTGCAGTGCTAGCGTGCGCGGAGGCTGCTGCGTTGCTTGACAAAAGCGGCTCGGTCGTCTTATTCTTGACGCAGCGGAAACGACAATTGAATACGCTTGCCTTATCGAGAGAGGTGGAGGGAGACGGCCCTGTGAAGCCCGGCAACCAGCGCTATTGTGCCAGGTGCCAATTCCGGCGGGAATACCCGCGAGATAAGGGGAACGGTGCGTCACGTGTGCCCCCTTGTCTTGTACGAGGGGCTTAGTTTTAGCTCCCAGCCGTCGGCTCGCAACAATAACCGACACACAAGCGCGCCTGGCTGGCCACCGTAGGTCCGCTGGGAGCGATGGACGGAGAGCAAACACAATGCGCAGCCCATTCCTTGATCGCGCGGAGCGTGGCCCCGTACTCGCCGACGGCGCGGTCGGGACCCTGCTGTACGAGCGGGGCGTGCCATATGGCGGCTGCTTCGATGTGCTCAACCTCAAGGATCGCGCGCTCGTTGGCAGCGTGCATCGCGACTACCTCGCCGCAGGCGCTGAGCTCATCACCACGAACACCTTCGGTGCGAACCGGGTACGCCTCGCGGAGTTTGGGCTACAGGACGCAGTACGCGATATCAACCTGCAGGGGGCAAAAGTAGCGCGCGACGCTCGCGAGGTCTCCGGCCGGACCGCCTTTGTGGCGGGCTCGGTCGGCCCCATTCTCCGGCCCTTGACTGAGGAGCACCGCGAGTCGGAGGGGCAGTTGCGCGCCGCGTTTCGGGAGCAAGCGGAGGCGTTATTGGAGGGCGGAGCGGACGTCATTGCCCTGGAGACGTTCTCCGACCTCGATGAGATCCGAATCGCGATCGAGGCTGCGCGCGCCGTGTGCGAGCTACCGATCATCGCGCAGATGACGTTCGGTGACGACGGCTATACCTTGGAAGGACACGCGCCGGAGGAGGTTGCTGAGCGGCTACAGTTCTTTGGCGCGGACCTCGTGGGGATCAACTGCTCCGTCGGTCCGCAAAACACGCTTGACACCGTACAACGTATGCTCGCCGTGGGGGTGCGCAGGGTCGCCGCACAGCCAAACGCCGGTCTGCCCTCTCGCCAAGGCCAGCACTTCGTGTATATCAGCGGGCCAGCGTATTTTGCGGACTACGCGAAGAAGTTTGTTGACGCCGGTGTCGGCCTCGTCGGCGGTTGTTGTGGCACGACGCCAGCACACATCGCGGCGATGGCAGCGGCGTTGAACGAGGCCCGACCACTCGTCCGTCCGTCCGTCCAGCAGTCATTCCCGCCTCCCGCCCCAAAGACCGAGGCGTCGCGAGGGGAGGTTGCTCCCACCCGACTCGCGGAGGCAATCCGACAGGGCGAATTCATCGTAAGCGTGGAGCTAGACCCGCCGAAGGGGCTCAACCCGACGAAAGTTCTCGATGGGGCACAGATGCTCGCGGAGCGCGGCGTGCGGTTCGTGAACGTCGCCGACAGCCCGATGGCGCGTGTGCGGATGAGCGCGCTCTCCATGGCGAAGTTGATTCAGGACTGCGCGGACGTGGAGACGATCATCCATTTCACGACCCGCGACCGGAATCTTATGGCGCTGCAAAGTGAGTTGATCGGCGCTCACGCGATGGGCGTGCGCAACGTGCTCGCGCTCACCGGCGATCCGCCAACTCTCGGGGATTATCCTGATGCGACCGGTGTTTGGGACGTAGACTCTATTGGCCTCGTGGGCACGCTCTCCAGGCTCAATGCCGGCGTCGACCGGGCGGGCCGGGCGGTCGGGGCACACGCGAACTTCTGTATCGGTTGCGCGGTCGACCCGACGGCCGAGGACCTGGAGGAGCACATAGACCGCTTCTGGCGAAAACTGGAAGCCGGAGCGCATTTTGTGATGAGTCAGCCGCTATATGACATCGACGCACTTCATACCTTCCTCGACCGCGTTGGACCCCTGCCCGTGCCATTCCTGCTCGGGGTCCTACCGCTGCAGAGCTTCAAGCACGCGGACTACATGCACAACGAGGTGCCAGGTATCCGGGTGCCGGAGGGCGTTCGCCGAGCGATGCATGATGCGGGTTCTTCAGGAATGAGCGAGGGCATCCGGCTGGCGCAGCACTTTGTGGACGCCGCCCAGGACCGGGTGCAAGGCATTTATCTGATGCCGTCTTTCGGTCGGTACGAGCAGTGCGCCGAAGTAATCGACGCACTGGACAGCAGCCGGAGACCAGGCAGCGCGCAGTCTTCGAACCCAGTTGATCAGCACGTCAAAGCCGCACCGGTACGGAGTGCCGATCGTAGCTGATTGTATATAACCACAAACCGGAGGCATGGATTGACGCGAAGCGGACAGAATTACATAGAAGCGGCGCGCCGCCGCGTTGTCATCTTCGACGGGGCGATGGGCACGAGTGTGCAGGGGTACAATCTGTCCGCTGAGGAGTACGGTGGCAAGGACGGCTGCAACGAATACCTCGTGCTGGTCCGCCCGCAGGTTATTGAGGAGATTCATGCTTCCTTCCTTGAAGCAGGCTGCGAGGTGCTGGAGACGGACACGTTCGGTGGCAGCCGCCTGAAGCTCGACGAGTACGGGCTCGGCGACCGAACCCACGAGCAAAACTTCGAGGCCGCACGCATCGCGCGCCGAGTGGCGGACGACTACGCCACGCCGTCGAAGCCACGGTGGGTCGCTGGCTCCATCGGACCAACCGGAATGCTGCCATCGTCTTCGGACCCCACACTGTCGAATATTACGTACGAGCAGCTTGCGGTCCTATTTGAGGAGCAAGCAAAGGGTCTCGTGGAGGGCGGTGTGGACCTGCTGCTCATCGAGACTGCACAGGACATCCTCGAAGTGAAGGCCGCCGTCGCGGGAATTCGGCGCTATTTTCGGGAGAGCGGCAGGCAGGTACCGATCCAGACCCAGATCACACTCGACATATCCGGACGCATGCTGCTGGGCACAGACCCAATCGCCGCGCTCGTTACCTTGCAGGCGTTGGCTGTTGATGCGATCGGGCTTAACTGCTCGACTGGACCCGAACACATGGGCGAGCCGGTCCGTTTGCTAACGGAGCATTCCCGCGTGCCGATCAGCGTCATCCCAAACGCGGGCATTCCGTTGAACGAGGGAGGCGCGGCCATATACCCGCTCGACCCGGAGGGGCTCGCGCGCGCGCATGCGGAGTTCGCGCGAGACCACGGCGTGACGATCGTTGGCGGTTGCTGCGGCACCACACCGGACCACATGCGCGCGGTTGTGGCGGCGCTTGATGGCGTGCGACCACGGGATCGGCAACCGCAGCGGCTCGTCGCAGTCTCGTCCGGTGTCCGAGCGACGGATCTCCGCCAGGCTCCCCCGCCGCACATCGTCGGTGAGCGCGTCAACTCGCAGGGCAGCCGAAGAGTGAAGCGGCTCCTCCTGGCGGAGGACTACGACGCGATTCTTGATGTTGCACGGAACCAGGTGGACGGCGGGGCACACTCGCTCGACTTGTGCGTTGCGCTGACTGAGCGCACCGACGAGACGGAGCAGATGCGGCAGGTACTGAGGATGGTCAGTTCGGGTGTTGAGGCGCCGCTGATGATTGATAGCACCGAGGCTGCTGTGGTCAAAACAGCGCTTGAGAACTACCCCGGCCGCGCGATCATCAATTCCGTGAACCTGGAGAACGGCCGCGAGCGTATCGACACCGTCCTCCCGATGGCCGTGGAGCACGGCGCGGCGCTGATCGCCCTCACGATCGACGAGGAGGGTATGGCGCACACTGCAGAGCGCAAGCTGAGCATCGCGCGCCGTATCCATGGAATCCTGAGCGAGGACTATTGCCTGGAGCCGGACGCGATAATCTTCGACGTGTTGACCTTCCCCGTGACGACCGGACAGGAGGAGTTGGCCCGCTCCGCTGTGGAGACCATCGACGGTATACGTGCGGTGAAGCGGGAGCTACCGGGTGTACTCACGAGCCTCGGCGTCTCGAACGTCTCTTTCGGCGTCGCTCCACACGCGCGGGCCGCGTTGAACTCAGTCTTTCTGTACCACGCCGTCCAGGCGGGGCTGGATATGGCACTGGTCCACCCGCAGGAGATCACACCGTATGCGGAGATATCCGCCGAGGAGCGCACGCTCTGCGAGGATTTGATCTGGGCCACCGACCAGGACGCGCTGCCCCGCTTTATCCAACACTACGAGCAAAAGGGGGCGGATCCTGGCCGCGAGCTGGAGGACCCTACGGCGGGAATGACGCCGGAGGAGAAGATCCACTATCAGATCCTGTTCCGCAAGAAGGAGGGCATTGAGGCCCGCCTCGACGAGGCATTTTCACGCCAGAGCCCGGTAGACGTGCTCAACAACGTGCTGCTGCCCGCGATGAAGGAAGTTGGTGATAAGTTCGGCGCGGGCGAGTTGATCCTGCCGTTCGTGCTACAAAGCGCCGAGGTGATGAAGAAGGCGGTCGCGCACCTGGAGAAGTTCCTCGACCGCAAGGAGGGGTACACCAAGGGGAAGATCGTGCTTGCCACGGTATTCGGGGATGTACACGATATCGGGAAGAGCCTCGTGAACACCATCCTCTCGAACAACGGGTACACGGTGTACGACCTCGGCAAGCAAGTGCCCATCAACACCATCATTGAGAAGGCGCAAGAGGTGAGCGCGGACGCGATAGGACTCTCGGCGCTGCTGGTGAGCACGAGCAAGCAGATGCCGCTCTGCGTACAGGAGCTGGCGAAGCGTGGACTTGAATTCCCCGTCATCGTGGGCGGCGCGGCGATCAACCGCAATTACGGGCGGCGTATCGGCTTCCTGCCAGATGGCGCCTACTACCCTCCCGGCGTGTTCTACGCAAAGGACGCGTTCGAGGGGCTGGACATTATGGACCAGCTCTCGGAGCCGAACCGCCGTGGCGAGTTCGTGGAACAGGTCCGCTCGCTCGCGGAACAGTTCATGGAGAAAGAAGCGGGGCGGGTCAGCGCGCCGCCGGTAAACCGCCCCGCCCCGGCCACCGCCGAGGTAAGGAAGCTTGAACGCGCGCCCGAACCGCCGTTCTGGGGGTACCGGGTGCTGGACCCGATTCCGCTCGAAAGCGTCTGGGAGAACCTTGATCTCAACACGCTGTACCGGCTGCACTGGGGTGCTCGCAACGCCTCGGGCGAGCGATGGGAGCAGCTCCTGCGAGAGGAGTTCGAGCCGAAACTTGAGGAACTCAAGTCGCGTGCGGCGAGTGAGGGATTCATCCTCCCCCGTGCGATCTATGGTTACTTCCCCGCGAACGGTGACGGTGACGACCTCATCATCTACAGCCCAGACACTGGCCGCGAGGTGGCGCGCATGACGTTCCCTCGCCAGCCGGACGAGGAGCATCTTTGCCTCTCCGATTACTACTTGCCGGCGGGAGAACGACGCGATGTAGTCGCTATGCAAATAGTGACGGCTGGGAATGCAGCTACCTCCATGGTGGAGCGCCTGGAGCAAGCCGGCGACTACACCGATGCATACTTCATCCACGGACTCGCAGTGCAAACTGCCGAGGCCCTCGCGGAGTTCGTTCACAAGCGCGTGCGCGCGGAGCTTGGACTCTCGGCAGGTCAAGGCCGACGCTACTCCTGGGGGTATCCCGCCTGTCCGGACCTCTCCCAGCAGGAAGACGTGATGCGCCTGCTCCCCGCGCGGGACACCATCGGTGTCGACCTCACCGTCGGCCACCAGCTCGTACCGGAGCAGAGCACCGCCGCGCTCGTCGTGCACCACCCTCAAGCAAAGTACTTCTCCGCCCGAGGGCTGACGGCGGTTGCACGGGGCTGAGAGTTTCGACTGTGAATGAACTCGGTAACTGTCGGGTTTCTCGGCTTTGTCGCACATTTGGTGAGAGGGGTGGCCAGGGATGCCCGTGCTACCTCACCTCGGTAGGCGGGCTCGGATCGGTGAGTAGGTTGTCGCCGTGCCGGTGAACGATCTTCCATTCGCCGTTCTCGCGGCGATAGACGTGCGTGACGCGGAGAGTGCCCGGCTTGGCCGGGCCACCATCTACGGACACGGTTCTGCGTTCGTAGCCGCATGTATAAGCC
>JACDAU010000357.1 GCA_013695265.1 Chloroflexia bacterium | reverse complement strand
CGTGCTCGTTCGCCATCACGTCGCAGCGCTCGTTATCCCGATTGCCCGCGTGGCCACGCACCCAGTGCCATCGGATGGTGTGCCCTGCGGTGAGGGCATCGAGTTCTTGCCACAATTCGGCGTTCTTCACCGGCTTCTTCCCCGCAGTGCGCCATTGCCGCGCCTTCCAGCCGGGCAGCCACTCGGTGATGCCGCTCCGCACATATGTGGAATCCGTATAGAGATCCACAACCACTGGCCGCTTCAGCAGGCGCAGCGCCTCGATGGCAGCCTGTAGTTCCATGCGGTTGTTCGTCGTCGCGGGCTCGCCGCCGCCGATCTCCCGCACGCTGGCCCCGAAGCGCAACACCGCCGCCCACCCGCCCGGTCCGGGGTTGCCCTCGCACGCGCCATCCGTGTGGATTCCAATCGGTTCGTCGTCTATCGCCACGTGTCCTCCTCCGCAATACCGGCATCTTTCCTGGCGCACGCGATCACACTCCGACCCGTCCACTTTTCCACTGCATTCTCGTTGTAATACCATTTCTGTCTTGAATTGGCCGGGAATGGGCTAGGCAGGCCCTGAGATTTCCACCTCGCGACATTTTCGATTCGCACGTGCGAGACCGATACGATGAGCCGTCGCCTCGACTCCTGTTGGATACACTTTCCTCCGCCCTCGCGTCAGAGCGTACCTGCTCGGCCATGGTGCGGCATGTGCGTCGAGTTGACAAGCGTTCTGCTCGGGGCCGACGTATGAAAACCGACCACCTACGTTGCATCGAGCGGCGTTGGTGCCGTACCATAGACTTGTCGAGCCTGGATCATATTTATCCTTGGAGAGTGTATGCCCCTCGAATCCAGCGACTCCCCTTTCGATTCGCCGCGTGAGGCATGCGGTGTGATTGGCATCTGGGAGCCGTCCGGCTCCATTAACCTGCCCGATTACCTCGTACTCGGTTTAACGGAACTGCAGCATCGTGGTCAGGAAAGCGCGGGGATCGCCGTTTGCGCGGACGGACGTATTCAGACGCGCGTCGGTATGGGCAAGGTACGCGAGGTTTTCCCTCACGGAGCAACGGATTTGGAAGGGCCGGTTGGCATTGGCCATGTTCGATATTCGACCACCGGCTCCAGCACCGTGCAGAACGCCGGGCCGTTCCTCGTTGGTGAACACGCGGGGCAGGTCGCTCTCGCGCATAACGGCAACATCTCCAACTCCGAGGAGTTGCGCCTGATGCTTGGGGCTGCGGTCCTCGACACGGCCACCGACAGCGAGATGGTGGCGCACCTTCTGCTTGCGGCGCAGGGAACCAACTTTGCGGAAAAGATTCGCGTCGTGTTGCCACTATTGCGTGGAGCGTATAGCTTCGTCATCCTCTCGGCGGGCAAGGTGTATGGACTGCGAGATCCCCTGGGCATGCGACCGCTCTGCCTGGGCAGGTTGGGCCGCGGATGGATCCTCGCCTCGGAGACAAGCGCGATCGAAAAGCTCGGTGGCGCATACGAGCGCGACGTGCGACCCGGAGAGCTCGTCGAACTGGGCGCGGAGGGGCTTTGCTCCACGCAGGTCGCGCAGAGCAAGCGTCACGCATTCTGTTCCTTCGAATATATCTACTTCGCAGGCGCGGCGAGCACGTTCGACCAACGCCCCGTCTACAGCGTGCGACAGGCGCTCGGCAGGCAGCTCGCACGGGAGCAACCTGCGCCCACCGCAGACGTTGTCTCCGGCGTGCCGGACTCGGCGGTGCCAGCAGCCATAGCGTATGCTGCGGAAGCGGGCTTGCCCTACACCGAGGCGTTCATCAAGAGCCGCTACTCCGACCGATCCTTCATAAAGCCCGACCAGCGGTTACGGCAGCTCGAGGTGGATCTCAAGTATTCGGTCGTGCGGCCAAACGTCGAAGGGAAGCGCGTCCTGCTTGTGGACGACTCGATTGTGCGCGGCAACACTATGAAGCGGGCAATTGCTGCGCTCCGTAACTACGGTGCGCGCGAGGTTCATCTGCGCATCAGCTCCCCGCCCCTCCGCAACCCGTGCTTCTACGGCATCGACATCGGCAGCGACTCCGATCTTATCGCCGCGGACGCGGATGAGCGGCAGATCGCCGCCTACGTAGGCGCGGATTCACTTGGCTACCTCAGTCTCCACGGCTTGGCCCAGGCGATTACGCTCGGCACGGGCGAGGAAGCCCAGACCGCATTCCACAACAACCACTGCTACGGCTGCTTCAACAAGCATGGCTATCCCTACAGCACCCATAGTGCCTTCGATGATCGCGAGAAACTCGCCCAGGCCTAGCGCTCAATGGGGATATCACAGATCAAGTGCGGATGGCTTTGCACTCCGATCGCTCCCCTGCGGACGGCCTGCCTGTTTTGCGCTGCCAGTGGCACTGTATGCGGACTTCGGCCCGCCGCGCGATTGACAGCGCCGACCTTGCCCGTTATCCTTTGCTTCACGATACGGAGAGTCAGTGGACGCCATGCGCCGATCGCAGAGAGGCGGTAGAGGGTAATGAGCACAACGGGAATAACCTCCGAAAAGGATCGGGCGAACGCGCCGAATACCGGGTTGGAGGGAATCGTTGTGGCTCGCACGGAGCTCAGCGACGTGGACGGGCAGGCAGGCGTGCTCACTGTCTGCGGTTATGACATCGAAGAACTGGCTCACAATGCCACGTACGAGGAGGTCGTACACCTTCTGTGGCACCGTGTGCTCCCTACAGCGAACGAGCTTCAGGTGCTTCAAGAGCGTCTCATCAGTTACCGGCGGTTGCCCGAGGAGACGCAGATCGCGTGCGCCGCCGCCGCCCGGCGGATGGGGCCAATGGACGCTTTGCAGTTCATCGTCGGCTCTCTCATCGTTGACGACCCCGATCCGGAAGACGAGTCGTATGACTTGAATCTCATGCGCGCCGAGAAGCTGGTTGCCCGCGTGCCCGTGATCGTTGCTATGTACCATAGACTACGCTCCGGCCAGCCGATTGTTGAACCTCGAGAGGATTGCAGTATCGCGGCGAACTTCCTGTATCAGCTCACCGGTGCTGAGCCGCCTGTCGGTGAGGTCAAGGGGCTGAACACCTATCTCGTCACCGTGGCTGACCATGGCATGAACGCGTCCACGTTCTCCGCACGCGTCATCGCCTCCACCGCGTCGGACATGTACTCTGCGGTCACAGGCGCACTCGGTGCGCTGAAGGGCAGCCTGCACGGCGGCGCGCCCGGCCCGGCGCTGGAGATGATCGAGGAAATCGGAGAGCCAGAGCGCGCCGAGGCATGGATGCGGGAGGCCGTCGCCAGTGGGAAGCGTTTGATGGGGTTCGGCCACCGAGTATACAAGGTGCGCGACCCGCGCGCCGAGGTATTGTACGAGGCGGCGGTCGCCCTCGCCGATGAGACTGGAGAACAGGAGGCTCTCGCGCTCGCGCGGGAGGTGGAGCGCGCCGGCGTGCAGGTGCTCGCGGAAAGCAAGCCGGGCCGCAACCTCAACACGAACGTGGAGTTCTACACCGCGCTCCTGCTGCGCGAGCTCGGCCTGCCGCAGGACCTCTTCACGCCCACGTTCGCGATTGGCCGCACAGCGGGATGGACGGCTCACGTGCTGGAGCACCAGAAGTCGGGCCGCCTGATTCGTCCGCAGTCGGAGTATGTCGGCCCCCGCGGCCTGCGCTACACGCCCGTTTTGGAGCGCTGACCCACAGTCACCAGCCTTTGCAAGCGGTGGACGCACGCATGGCTCCTGCTCGTTCAGGTATTCATATGACGCCTTTACCAATGATCCCCACAGCCACGCTCTACCGACAGCGCCGCATCGCGAATAGTGCACCGTCGCCGACTTTCCGGACACCTTTCTGCACTTGCCCCTGACAGCTGGGATTGGACGTAATGATGCCCCGACTGGCGGATAACCGGAGCCCCGCGAGCCGGGAGAGACGTGGCGGCGGATGTTGACGTCGGCCACCAGCTTGCTGTACCTTGCCTGCTATTCGGTAGCAGCATGGAGCGTCCAGGGAGACAGCGAAGACCGAACTCGACGACTTCCTCACCACGACCCTCGCCCGCCAGATCGAGGCGGAGGAAGCAATACATAACGGTGACGCCACACCGCGAATGGCTATGTGGTCAACGAGCGATCCGGTGACCCTGTTCGGAGCTTGGGGGCCATGCAATAGTGGATGGGACGAAGTAAGCCGCACCTTTCGCTGGGTCGCGTCGCGGTTCTCAGACTGCACTGAGTATAGCTTCGAGTTCGTCGCTGCTGGGGTCAGTGG
>JACDAU010000343.1 GCA_013695265.1 Chloroflexia bacterium | reverse complement strand
GACGGCGAGCCCCGCGGCAACCCATCCGCGGCCGCCCCGGGCGCGGCCCGCCTCCACCAGGTCGGGGCGCGTTCGTAAGATAAACGCGAGAGCCGCCACGGTAATCAGCGCCTCGCCGATGCCGATTAGCGCATGCACGCCCAGCATGGCGGGTACGACCACGCCGAGGCTCGACGTTCCGCTGAGCCAGAGCTGCAGCGACGTGGCGAGAGCGCCCGCCATCACCGAGAGCCAGGCAGCAATTCCCGCGACCGCCAACCGCAATCTTCGCGGCCCGCCAGCGGTGGCACGGTACAGGCCGTAGCCGATCAGCGCCGTCAGGAATCCCATGTTAAGAATGTTGGCGCCCATGACCACGAGGCCGCCGTCCTGGAAGAGGAGCGCCTGGACACCGACGACGCTCGCCATAACGAGCATCGCGGGCCAGGGACCCAGGGTAATGGCGGCAAGTGCGCCGCCGAGAAGGTGGCCGGACGTTCCCCCGGCGACCGGGAAGTTGATCATCTGCGCCGCGAAGATAAACGCCGCCATCACGCCCATCAGGGGAACCTGCCGCTCGCCGAGCTCTCCCCGCGTTCGCCGTATCGCGACGGCCAGCAGCGCGGCGGTGGCGAGCCAGGCCAGGATGGAGATCGGCAGGTTCAAGAACCCGTCCGGGATGTGCAGCGCGGTTACGTTCAGGAGGACGACGGAGTCGCGCAGGACGGCGAAAGGGGACACAGCGACCAGCATTGCAACACTCCTCTACTCTCGACCGGCCGTGGCGGGCGGCGATCCCGTTGCGGCCCGACGATTCAACCAGCCCGTACAGGACCATGGAAAGTTCCGCCTGTGCGGATGCTTGCGCCTAAAAGCAACTGCTACTATTAGCAATAAGATTCTACCTACGCCCCCTGCCCGCGTCAAGCCAACACATCGCGTTGGGTGTCCGACGTCCAATCGCCCCGAGCCCCGAGCTCTGGCCGAACAATATCCCAAACCGCCGGCTGCGGGATCTGGTGTCATACCCACCAGGGGGCGGACAAAGTGGGGTGAGGGCGGTGGCGTGGGCTCCAGGTTGCTGTATCGCCTTGACAACGCCCATGAACGGTTCCTATGCTAACGATGGGCCGGTCCGGGCGCCCGGTATGGTTCGGAACCCCGTCGGTGTTAACTTATATAGGACTTTCCCGATGGACGGGTTCGGTAGTCTAGAGTCTGGCTCACCCTCGTATCCAAGTCGTTAGTACAAGGCATCGAATAAACATGGCAAACAAACTGGTCATCGTAGAGTCGCCTGCAAAGGCGAAGACAATCGGCAAGTACCTGGGCCGCGCCTACACCGTGAAAGCATCAATGGGCCACATCCGGGATCTGCCAAAGAGCAAGCTCGGTGTTGACACTGACCACGACTTCTTGCCGCAGTATCTCATCCCTCGCGACAAGAGCAAGACGGTCAAGGACCTCAAGCAGAGCGTGGAAGCGGCGCGCGAGGTATACCTGGCGACGGACCCCGACCGCGAAGGAGAGGCGATTGCCTGGCATCTCGCACACGCCACCGGCCTGGGTGACAACTCCAGCAAGACGAAGCGCGTGGTCTTTCACGAGATCACCGCTGATGCGGTCAAGGAGGCGATAGCGCACCCTCGCGCCCTCGATATGAACCTGGTTGATGCATATCAGGCACGGCGCGTGCTCGACCGGCTCGTTGGCTACAACATCAGCCCGATCCTCTGGAAGAAGGTGAAGAGTGGCCTCTCAGCGGGGCGCGTGCAGTCCGTCGCACTGCGGCTCGTCGTCGACCGTGAGCGGGAGATCGAGGCGTTCGATCCCGTCGAATACTGGTCCATCGACGCGGATCTCTCGAAGATTCCCGACGGTGGCAAGAAGGCCACGCGCAAGGATCAGTTCCGTGCGGCGTTGTTCCGCGTGCGTGGGAAGAAGGCCGAACTTGCGAACGAGGCGGACTCATCGCAGGTGCTCACCGACCTGGAAGGCGCGTCATACCGGGTGGCCGACGTCAAGAAGCGCGAGACGCAGCGTCGGCCCAGCGCGCCGTTCATCACGAGCACGCTCCAGCAGGAGGCCTCGCGCAAACTGAACTTCAACGCGCGGCGCGCGATGGGTGTCGCACAGAGCTTGTACGAGGGCGTGCGGCTCGGCTCGGAGGGCGAGCAGGGCCTGATCACGTATATGCGCACCGACTCCACAAACGTCGCGTTTGTCGCACAGCAGGAGGCCCGAGGGCTGATCAGCGCTCGCTTCGGTCCCCAGTACGTGCCGGAGAAGTCGCCGCTGTACAGCCGCAAGGCGAAGAACGCGCAGGAGGCGCACGAGGCGATCCGCCCGACAAGTGTTCGCCGCGACCCGGAGGCCATCAAGCAGTATCTCAGTCCGGATCAATACAAGCTGTACAAGCTGATCTGGCAGCGCTTCGTCGCGAGCCAGATGCAGAACGCGCGGCTCGACGGCACGACCGTGGACATCGCAGCGGGTCCGCAGGGACAGGACGCCCCGTACACGTTTCGCGCGACCGGTTCGGTGATCACGTTCGACGGCTATCTCGCGGTGTACCAGGAGGGGCGTGACGAGGGACAGACGGACGAACTGGATGGGAATGCGCTGCCGCCACTCTCGCCTGAGGAGCCGCTCAATCTGTTGCAGCTTGTGCCGGAGCAGCACTTCACGCAGCCACCGCCACGATACTCCGAGGCGACGCTCGTGAAGATACTGGAGGAACTGGGCATCGGCCGACCGAGCACGTATGCGCCCGTGATGGGCACGCTCCAGGAGCGCTACTACATCACGCGCGAGGGCAAGCAGCTCCGGCCGACGGAGCTTGGCATGCTCGTGAACGACCTGCTCGTCGTGTACTTCCCGGACATCGTTGATACCGGCTTTACCTCGCACATGGAAGAGGAGCTGGACGAGATCTCCTCCGGCTCGCGGACGTGGGTGCCGGTGATTCGCGCGTTCTACGCCCCGTTCGAGGAGCGGTTGAAGACGGCCGAGACGCAGATGGAGCGCGTAAAGATCAAGGACGAGCCAGCCGGGGAGGCGTGCCCAAACTGTGGCCGCGAGATGGTGTTCAAGATCGGGCGCTTCGGCAAGTTCATCGCGTGCCCCGGCTACCCGGAGTGCCGCACGACAAAGCCGATCCTCGTGCGCACGGGCGTCACCTGCCCGGAGTGCAAGCAGGGCGAGCTGGTCGAGCGCAAGGCGAAGAAGGGTCGGCGGCCGTTCTGGGGTTGCGAGCGCTTCCCGGAGTGCGCCTTCACCGTAAGCTCCAAGCCGGTTGCCGAGCCGTGCCCGGTGTGTGGCGGCTTGCAGGTGCAGGCGGGCAAGGGCGCACTGCGCTGCATCGTGTGCAACCCGCCGAAGCCGTTCGGTGCAGCGAACGGGGAAGCGAACGGCAAAGCCAACGGCAAGTCGGCGCCGAAGAAGGCCGCCGCGCGCCGCAAGCCCGCCGCCCGCAAGCCTGCCGCCCGCAAGGCCACTCCGCTCAAGCGCAGCGCGTAGTTGCGGCACGGTGACACCGCCGCGATGGTGCTGCAAAGCGCCGACGCATCGCGGTTCGAGCTGCGTATCTACGGATACCAGTTTGCGGATGCCGGG
>JACDAU010000338.1 GCA_013695265.1 Chloroflexia bacterium | reverse complement strand
CCGCGGCGTGTCGCCCCCCTGGTGCGCGACGAGGCTCCAGTCGGCGTGGAGTCCCGCGCGCTCGGCGGCGGCGTTTTCCGTCGGTAGCGCCGCGAGCGCCGCCTCGAAGTGCCGCTCCGCAGGCTCCAGCTCGCTGCGGCGATGGTACACGTCGCCAAGTTTCCGCTCCAGGCCCGGCAGGGCCTCAGTACCGGAGAGGGCCGCGGCAGCCTGGTAGCTTTCCAACGCCCGACCGTATTCCCCCAGGAGGGTGTGCATGTCCCCGATCGCCTCATGGAGATCGGCGGCCTTCGGATGGCCGAGTGCGAGCGCAGAGCCGAAATGGGCGAGGGCCTCCGCGTTCGCGTACAGCGCGCGCGACCGGTCCCCCGCGAGCTTGTAGTACGCCGCGGCCTCGGCGTCCTGTCCGGCAAGCTTGTAGTGTGCGGCTACCAAACCGGCGATATCTCGCTGGGCGTCGGACTGTCCGCGGGAGCGTCCCACGAGCGCCTCCGCAACGCGCCGGTGGAGCAGTCTGCGCCGGGCGAGGCTCATCTCGTGGTACACCACCTCGCGTAGTTTCTCGTGTCCGAACAGGTACACGAACCGTCCGTCGCCCCCGCCGCTTGGTACCTCGCGGACGAACCCCCTGGACACCAGCGACTCCAGACCGGCAATGGTCTCCTCCTCGCCCCGGCCGCTCGCCTCGCGCAAGGTGTCGAAATCGAAGGACCGGCCGATGACCGCTGCGGTGGTCAGCAGCTGCCAGCCCGCGTCGCTTACGGCGGAGAGGCGCGAGTGTAGCAGGTCACGCACGCCGTCTGGCAACGCCCAGTCCCTCTGCTCGGTCCCATCGGCGTGCTCGGCGAGGACGGCGAGGTACTCGACGAGGAAGAAGGGGAGCCCCTCGGTTTCCCCGTACACCCGCTCGCCCGTGGCCGGGGGCAGATCGGGCAGCGTGGCGACGAGTTCCAGGACTGCGGCGCGGCTGAGCCGGGGTAGCGCGAGCACGCGAACGGCGCCAGCGCGACCCTGCTCCGCGAGGAGCGCTCGCAGGCGGTGCCCCGGCGGCACCTGCTCGGTCCGCCAGGTCATGAGCACGCACACGCGGTGGCCGCTCAGCCGCCGCACGAGGTAGGTCAGCAGGTCGAGGGAGGCGGTATCCGCCCAGTGCAGATCCTCGAAGCAAAGCACGCCAGGCCGCTCGCCGCCCGCCGCCGCGAGCAGGGTTTGGCTGATGCCTTCGAAGAAGCGGCTCTGTGCGCCGGGGCTGTCGAGCGGCGGCGGGGCGGGCAGGTCCGGGCGCAATGTCGTGATATCGGGCAGCAGCCGCGCGACCTCGGCGAGGAGGTGCGGTAAGATGCTCCCCAGCCGGCCTGCGGCATCGGCCCGTGCCACTGCGTCGCGCAGCGCCGGGGTAAGCGGGCCGTAGGCGAGGTTAGTTTCCCCTTCGAAGCAACGCACCGCCACGGTGGTCGCGCCGACCGAGCGTACATGCGCCAGGAACTTTTCCGCAAGGCGGGTCTTGCCGATTCCCGCCTCGCCCTCCAGCGCGAGCAGCGCGCCGTCTGCGCGGATGGCGTTGTAGACGCCGAGCATCGCCGCCCACTGCTCTGCCCGTCCGACAAGTGGCAGATCCACCGGCCTCGGTGCTACGCCCCGCAGGGGAGCGTCGGCGGGCGGCGGGTTCCACCTCGTACCTCCGCCCCCAGGCTCATGGATCGCCGCCGGCGCTGGGGGCGGAGCGTGCTCCCGGATCCGTTCGTAGAGCGTCGTCGTCTCCTTTAACGGGGGAACGCCCAACTCCAGTTGCAGGATGCGCACGCACTCCCGGTACTGCCGCAGGGCGGCTGTGCGCTGGCCCGCCAAGGTGTACGCCAGCATCAACTGCCGGTGCGCCGGCTCGTGCATGGGATCGAGCATCAGCCAGCGCCGCCCGTGCTCGGTCGCCAATCCCCACTCATGCCGGGCCATGTGGACCTCGACCAACTGTTCCAGGGCGCCGGATAGCTCCAGCCGCAGCCGCTCGGCCTGGAAGAACTGCCAGTCATCGAAATCGGGGCTGTCGCGTAGCGCGAAACCCGCCATGAAGTCCTCGCGGTACTGTCCCACGCCCTCCGTGAGCCGCTCGATGCACGCGGCGCAACGTTCGATCCGGGGGTGACGATGGGTGCGGACCCGGTCGAGTCGGTCGCGAAACTCCTCGACATCGATCCGCAGGCCGGCCCCGCGTTGGAGGGCGAGGCTCTGGCGATTCACATCGAGCCACTCGCCGTCCAGCGCCTTTTTGAGCGCCGAGAGCGTGCGCCGAAGTGCGCCGCGTGCCCCCGCCTGATCGTGATCGGGCCACAGCAGCGCGGCGAGGGCGTCGCGGCTCTGCGGGGTCCGCGTCACCGCGAGGTGAGCGATCAGCGCTATCGCCTTGCGCGTGTCGACCTTGATGGGTTTGCCGTCGCGCTCTATGCGCGGGGAGCCGAGCAGCAGTAACGTCAGTCGCGACACATTTTCACCCCTCTGTTGGCTCGCATTGTAGCGAGGAAGGTTGAGGAGCGCAAACACTGGTCGCCGGCAAGCTTGCTCCCGCGATGAGTCTGTTCAAGGCGAGAACCTCCGGTGAGAGATGGGGACGCCGGTGAACGCGACCCCCACTCCGTCACATCCCCCGCGGGGCCGGTGTTATATTAGGAGAGGAGAGCACATGGAGGTTGGCGCATTGGCGATAACCGAAGCAGTCTGGACTACGGGAGACCGCCCCGAGGATTTCGACGTCCTTTTCCTCGCGCACTGGGCAGAAGTCTACCGGCTGCTGTACCGCATGCTCGGCGATGAGGCGGAAGATGCGGCGCAGGAGGTGTTCCTGAAGCTGCACACGAAGCCTCCGCGGTCCGGCTCGAACTATCGCGCGTGGCTGTACAAAGTCGCGACGCGGGAAGGGCTGAACCGGCTACGCTCGCGAGGTCGGCAGGTCGGCTTGATCGGGCGGGTGCAGGCACTTCTGGGCACGCAGTCGGAACTCAGCCCGGAGTCGGCGACGGAACTGCACGACGAGCAGCGCCAAGTGCGGGCGCTGCTGGGGCGGATGCGCCCCTTGTATGCACAATTGCTGCTCCTGCGGCACGAGGGGCTGGAATACACTGAGCTGGCGGAGACGCTGGGCGTGAGCAAGGGTTCCGTGGGAACGCTTCTGGCGCGCGCGGAGCAGCAGTTCGCTAACCTGTACAAGGAATCTGGAGGTGCCCCATGAGGTGTCCATCGGATGGTGACCTTCGGGCGTTGAGCACAACGGGAGCGGAAGCACGGGTCCGCGGCCACATCGCCGCGTGCGCCTCGTGTCAGCATCGATGGGACGGGATCAAGAAGTCGGCCGGGCTCGCCCGCGCGACGCTCGATGAGCTGAGTCCCAAGGCGCATTCGAGCGCGGCGATGAACCCAGCGGGCGCACTTCAGACGTTCAAGGCAAAAACACGCAACACGGAAAGGACCGAGGCAATGACAGAATTCGGCAAGAGGAGCTACCGCCCCGCACTCGTGGGTGGGGCGCTAGTCGTTGCGCTCCTGGTGGCGATGACGATAGCGCCGGTGCGCTCCGCGGCAGTTGGGCTATTCAATGTATTCCGCGTCGAGAAGTTCGCGGTCATTACGATAGACGCGTCGAAGATGCCGATGAAGATGCACGACGATGCGGACCACGCGCGGACGGGTGGGCGGCCCGACCCGAACATCTTCGGCACGTACAACGGCCCGCTGCAGCCGGAAAAGCCCCAGCAAGTTGCCTCGCTCGACGCGGCGGAAGCGATCGTGGGCTCCGACCTGGCGGACGTGGGTAACAGCCTTGCCGGCAAGAGCCGCGGTGAGGTCTTCGTGAGCGAGCCAGTCCGCGCCAGCTACACCTTCGACACGGAGAAGATCGCCGCGAAGGTGCGCGAGACTGGCGTCCAGGGCGTACGCGTCCCGCAGCAGATTGACGGCAAAACGTTCACCTTGAGTGCCGAGCGCGGCGTGATCGTCCGCTATGGCACAGAGCAGGACGGAGCCGTGTTCGCGCAGGGACCGAGCCCCGAGCTCACCATCCCTGATGGTGTGAACATGGACTACCTACGCCAGGACTTTCTGGTGATCCCCGGCATCCCTACGAACGTCCGAGAGCAGGTTCAGGCCATCGAAGACTGGGAGAGGACGCTGATCATCCCTGTGCCCGCGAACGGCACAAGCCGCGAGGTAAAGATCGAAGGGTCCGAGGGCGTCCTCATCGGCGATGCCACGGGCGAGAACAACGGCGTGCTCTGGCAGCGTGACGGAACACTGTACGCGATCGGTGGCAAGATGAGCGGTGCACAGGCGCTCGACGCCGCACGCGCAGTTCGGTACCCCTAACCCTCGTGAGGTCGTAGTTGTGCAGGGACCAGCGCATAGTGGAGGTACGGGATGCCGCACCTCCACTGGTGTGGCTGTGACGACCGAGGCTGGCCCTGCCATCTACGTCGAGAACCTGCGCAAGGTATACGGCGACAAGGTGGCGGTCGAGAGCCTCTCACTCCAGGTGGAACACGGAGAGGTATTCGGCTTCCTCGGGCCGAACGGTGCGGGCAAGACAACGACGATCAAGATGCTCAACGGTCTGGTCCGCCCAACCGCCGGGCGTCTGAGTGTGCTTGGGCGGGCGCTCGGTGACCCCGAAGCGCGCCGACGCATCGGCTTCTTGCCGGAGCAGTTCCGGTTCCATGAGTGGCTACGCGCAGCGGAGTTCCTCGACTTTCACGGATCGCTGTATGGCCTCTCGCGCGCCGAGCGGCGGGAGCGCATCCCTGGCGCGCTGAACCTTGTTGGGCTGGAGGGGCGCGCCGAGAGCCGCCTGCGCACGTTCTCGAAGGGGATGTTGCAGCGCATCGGCATCGCGCAAGCGGTGATTGCCGATCCAAAGCTTGTGTTTCTGGATGAGCCGACCAGCGCGCTCGATCCGCTTGGCAGACGCGATGTGCGCGATATCATCCGCACGCTACAGAGCCGTGGGGTAACCGTGTTCCTGAACTCCCACCTCCTCGGTGAGGTTGAGGTCGTGTGCGACCGGGTCGCGATCGTCACGGAAGGGCGTGTGGCCGCGATGGGCACGACGACCGAGCTCCTGAGCGGGGACCACGTTGTCGAGGTGGATGCCCGGAACGTCTCGGAGACGCTGCTCGCGGAGATCCAGCGCCGCTACTCGGTGCTGGAAACGAACGCGCTGCCAGCGTCTGCAACGCGGCAAACGGGCAGTTCCCTCCAGATGATGGTAAATCCGGTCATTGCGGATTGTCGTTTCTCGCTCTCGATTGCGGATTCCGCGGTGCCAGGGCTAGTGGAGCTACTGGTTCGCGACGGGGCGGCGATTCACGCTTTAGTCCCGCGCCAGCGTTCCCTCGAAGACTTGTTCGTGGAGATCGTGCAGATCGGCGGTGACCGGTGAGCGCGGTGCTGATCTTTGCCCGGTTCACGCTTCGTGAGGCGATCCGCAAGAAGATGGTGCTCGGCGTACTGCTGCTCTCCGCGCTTTTTGTGGGGATGTACGCGTACGGGTTCTCCTCGCTGAAAAGCAACTTTAGTGAGCGAGTGGCCACGGGCGACGTGCCGCCGATCGATTTCCCGGTCTTTGCGAGCGTGATGGTGCAACTTGGGTTCTACACCGTCAACTTCCTGAGTGGCGTAATGGCGATCTTCGCCTCCGTTGGCAGCGTTGCCGGGGAGGTTGACGGCGGCACCTTCCACGCGATTGTGCCGAAGCCCGTTCGCCGGTGGCATATCGTTGTCGGCAAGTGGCTCGGATATGCTGTGATGCTCACGGTGTACGTAACGCTGATGTGCCTCTCCGTGCTTCTCGTCTCACGCTTCATTGGTGGGTTCGTTCCACCTAATATGGTGCTCAGCTCCGCCCTTGTCGTGCTCGTCAGCCTGCTGCTCCTCTCCTTGACCGTCTTGGGCAGCACGTTCTTCTCAAGCCTCACAAACGGAATCATCGTCTTCATGTTATACGGCGTGGCGCTGATGGGGGGCGTGGTAGAGCAGATAGGCCGCTTTCTGCAGAACGAAACACTCACGAACATCGGCGTGATTACGAGCCTTGTCATCCCCAGCGACGCGGTCTGGCGGCTCGCGTCATCGCTTTTGCAACGCTCCGGCGACCTCTCGGTGCAGGTAATCCAGACACCGTTCACCGCCTCCGCGCAGCCCAGCCCCCCGATGGTCATCTACGCCGTCTGCTACGCCCTGGCCGCAGTCAGCCTGTCCACGTTGGTTTTTAGCCGCCGGGACCTTTAGGGAGGGCGCAGCGCAGCACTACCTTCTGGATTTGCCGTGCGGATCCCCCATAATCTTCAGAGTATCCCCAGATTGTTCCGAGCAAGGACTTGATGTTTACTCATCGTCGCCGCAGCGCGTTGGCGTTCCGGCTGATTGCGTCGATGCAGCGCATCGCGCCAGGAAAGGGGATGTCATAGATGAAATTTGCTACGGTACCAAGTGCACTCCTGCTAATGTTGCTCCTCGTCCTGCCGGCACTGGCCGCGGCCGTCGCGCTCCTTTCCGTGGGCGCGTTCTCGATACGGCGATCTGCCGTGAGATAACTCGGCGTCGGCCAGGTGGCTGACGATACAGTGGAAGATCCGTCAAGGCGGGCACAGGTTCCTGTGCCCGCCTTGACACCCGTGGGGATGTCATAGATGACGTCCCCACAGCCGTATCTCCCTTCAACCCTGCCCAGATCTCGCACGCCCAAGACAGGTCGCAGGGATTGCCGGTATTGTAGAAACGTTGTTCATAACGTCTCTGAAAATGTATGAAGGTGGCCTTCCTCACTCCGTGAGAGACGAACACCCCTCGCGCTGCACTACGGCGCCGGCTGGGGGTCGGAGGTCGGCCCGTGGACGACGGGCTTGCCGTCAGTCCAGAGCAGGCGGTCTATCCAGAGCAGGCGGCCCGGAGGCTCCACCCCGATACTATCTGGCGGCCACGCGTGGTACACGATCCACGCGTCGCCGTCGTGGTCCTTGATGATTGTCTGGTGACCGGGGCCAGCCGCTGCGCCCTTCGTTTCAAGTATCGGGTTCTCCGGCGCGTCTGTACACGGC
>JACDAU010000332.1 GCA_013695265.1 Chloroflexia bacterium | reverse complement strand
GATGTACACCGCCAGGAAGACGTACCCGAAGAGCGTGCTCGTGGCGGAGCAGGCGACGAGGGCTCGCAGCACGGGGCTATGGAACACCGCGCGCAACCCCTCCCCGATCTCCCGCCGCACCCTCTGCTCGCCACCACTTGGGGTGGGACGCCGCTCCAGCGCGGGGATCTTCCACATCAACGCCGCCGAGACGAGGTAGGAGGCCGCGTCGATCAGAACAGCGACCGGCGCGCCGAGCAGACCGACGAGGATGCCCGCGATACCCGGACCGCCCACCTGCGCCGCGGACGCGCTCGCCGCGATCTTGCCGTTGCCCTCAACCAGCTCCTCGCGCCGGACGAGCGTGGGTAGGTAGGACGCGAACGCCACCTCGAAGACGACGGTGAAGGTGCCCACCAGGAAGGCCACGCCGTAGAGTAACCCCATCGAGAGCGCGTCGAGCGCCCACGCCAGCGGCACGGCCAGCAGGATCGCGGCGCGGGCGAGGTCGGAGAGGACGAGCAGCGGGCGGCGGCGGACGCGGTCCACCCACACGCCGACGAAGAGGCCGATCAGCAGGAACGGCGCGGTAGCCGCGGCGGATAGCAGGCCCATCTGGCCCGCGGAGGCGCCGAGCAGCAGCGCCGCGGCGAGTGGCAGCGCCACCGCCGACACCTGGATGCCGAACTGCGAGATGCTGTCGGCCGCCCAGAACCGCATGAAGGCCGGGTTGTGCCAGAGGCCGTCCGACCGGCGCCCGAGTCGGGCCAGCATTAGCCGCCCGGACGGTAGCCTGTGCATAGGGAAGTCCTTCGTATCTGGCCGTGTCGCAGGCAGCGGTGACACCAACAGTTTATGGGACGAGAGGAAGATACAAGGTTCCTTGCCCGAGCTGGCAACTCACCGGCCCGTGACCTCGGCGTCAGGCTCATCGGCCCCCCATCGCTTCCAGAACTGGAGCTAAGGTCCCGCAGTCCCTAGTGAGAGGGTCTTGCGGTCCTTGCGAACGCGCACGCTCAGACAAGGATACCGACGACACGGTCTGTACGTTTCGACGGATGACAGCAATCCTAACAGAGGCGCATAATGTAACACCATGTGCGGTGCCTTGTCCGGCTATTGGTGCAGATAGGGAGGTAGCGATGTCGGGCAGCTTCGAGCCGGTCGCGGCGTGGTATGACGAGCATGTGGGCGACGAAGGGTCCTTCTACCACCACCACCTGATCCTGCCCGCCCTGCTCGGCGTGCTCGGCGACATCGCCGGCTTATGCGTCCTGGACATCGGCTGCGGCAGCGGCGTGGACCTCTCCCCGACGCTGATCGCCCGAGCCGTCGAGCGCGAGGAGGCCCGGCCACTCGGCATCACCTACCTGGTGGCCGACGCGGCCGATCTCTCGATGCTCCCCGATGGCAGCTTCTCCTCGGTGACCGCGCAGATGGTGCTGATGGATGCATCAGACGGCGCGGGTATCCTGCGGGAGGCGGGCCGGCTCCTGGAGCCGAATGGCCGCTTCGTGGCGTCGCTGCTGCACCCCTGCTTCGCGGTGCCCGGGCGCTCTGCGTGGGAGACACAGCCCGAGGGAAAGGGAGAGCGGTTCGTGCGGAGGATATGGGGCTACCGGGAGCTGTTCAGTTGTCCCGACTACCTGGCGCCGGAGCAGCCGCTACCCATCACGCGCTATCATCGTCCCCTGGGCTGGTACGTAACGCGCCTGAGGGAGGCTGGGATGCTCGTCGACGCGCTGGAGGAGCCGGTCGGGGACGCCGACTTCGCCAGGGAGAAGCCGCAAGCACAGCAACGGCAGCGGATCGCTCCGAGCTTCATGGTGCTCGGTGCCACCAAGGTCGCACACCCGTGATGCTTGCAGAGACTGACCGTGGCGTAAGGGCAGCGACACCGAGCCTGTGACTGTCCTCTTTGAGTGATTCATTAGCCTTGTGTTGCAGATTCCAGCCCGCTCCAGGATTATCCGCTTCGCCCAGCAGAGTTCACGTGGAAAGCGCACCAACTGACAGCGGCTACGGCGTAGTCCAGTCGAATGCCACTCCTAGCACGTCCTCGTCTCGGTCCCGGATCATGCTCCAGGCCTCAGGAGCCTCATGATACGAGAACCGGTGGGTGATCAGGGGTGTCGTACGGAGCAGGCCCCGAGCGACCAGGTCGAGCGTCGCGTCGAGCCGCTCACACGTCCAGCCGGAGTTTGTCAGCAGCGCCACCTCCCGCTTCTGCAAGGCGTCTGCATCGACATCGAGCCCTCCCGGGTAGAAGCCCGAGAGCACGACCTGCCCGTCGCGCGGCTGCAGCACGTCGAGGTAGAGTGACATGTCCGGTGAGGGCGTGGTGTCCACGATAACCTGTACGCCCCCAGGCGCGATCCCAGAGAGCGCCCACCGCGCCTCGTGCTGGGCCACGTTCACCACCACATCGGCGCTGTACCTGCGGGCCAGTTCCAGCCGTGGCTGGCGGCGCCCGCAGAGCACCACCCTGGCACCGCGCGCTCGCAGTGCCTGCGCCGCCATCTGGCCGATCATCCCGTCGCCGAACACCGCCGCGACCTCGCCGCCATGGATCCTCGGCCTGCTCGCCGCGTTGTAGCCGACCTGCGCAACCACCAGGTTCGCGGCCTCCAGGTCGCTCACCTCGGCAGGCAGCTTGAGTACCTCGGACTGGATTTCCTGGCTCAGCGAGATGTGCCCGCCAGAGAAGGCGTGCACAGGCTCGCACACTTTGCTTGTGGTCATGAACACGCGGTCGCCCGGCGCCAGCCCGTCCACGCCCGCCCCCACCTCGAGGACCACGCCAGCCTTCTGGTAGCCGGGCACGAGCGGGTAGGGCATAGAGCCGCCCCAGTGGAAGCGGTCCGTCAGGATCCACCCCTCCGTACCCGTACTGACCACCGAGACCCGCGTCTCCATCAGCACGTCCGTATGCCCGATCTCGGGCAAGTCTACCGGGCTCACTGTAACATCGCCACGCCCGCCGAAGACGACCGCCTCCGCTCGCCTGCTGACAATGCGCACCGGCACTCCGCACCTACGCCGTCTGCGGCGCAGATGGATCCGCGCTCGGCGGCCGGAGCGGCGGGATCGGCTGGAGGATCATGCGGCGCTCCGGGGTCAGGCGATCCAGTAGTGCCTGGGAGTACTCGTACCCGAAGCGGGTCGCCCCCCAGGGCGGGCCGTAGCGGTAGATGACCACGCGCCGCTCGCCCGGGTTGGTCCGGCTGCCCCCGCCGTGCATCAGCCCGTCCACGAACAGCAGCGCGTCCCCACGCTCCAGGTACACCTCCGTGGCGCCCTCCAGCTCGTCCATCCGGTCGAGCCTCGCGTAATCCCCCGCGTTGGGATGCGGAAAGTTCGACTTGTGGCTCCCTGGGACCACCATCGTCGCGCCGTCGCCGGGCCCGACATCCGTCAGCGCCACGATGATGTTGCACTGCCCGCAGCGGAATAGTCCGTCCTTGTAATGGTATGCGCCGCGCAGCGCCCCGCGGTAGCCGCCTGAGTGCACCGGGTGATGGCCGCCAGAGGTGCGCACCGACAGGATGCACTCGTCGATGAACAATCCCTCCGCGTACGACCCCTCCTCCCCGCAGTAGTGGCGCGC
>JACDAU010000320.1 GCA_013695265.1 Chloroflexia bacterium | reverse complement strand
TCATTACCCACGCCCACGGCTGTAATGCCTCTCCAGGCATCCTTGTCTGCCGCCGGTTGCCGAACGTCCGGTCGCTGATGCATGTATCACCGGAACAGGCGAGGGATGCGCTCGCGCCACGGACCGGGAAGAAGCGTCTCCATCACGTCGTCCACCGTGACGATTCCCAGGATCTGTCCCTCATCCACCACCGGCAGGGCGAGCAGGTTGTACTCGCTCACCACACGCGCCACCTCTTCAGCGGGGGTGTCGGGCGTCGCGGCGTGGAACGAGGTTGTCATCACCTCCTCCATCCGCCGGTCCAGCCCGCCCAGGATCATATCGCGCAGGGAGGCGATCCCCAATAGTAATGGGGTGTCGTAGTCCAGCGAGTCGACGACGTATACGTAGTAGATGATCTCCGGCTCAAACGACAGGCGGCGCGTGTGGTCGATCGCCTCACTCACGCTCATGTCCGGCGTGACGCTCACAAACTCCGGCGTCATCAGCCCGCCGGCAGTGTCCTCGGCATAGGCCAGCAGTTCCTCGACATCACCCGACGCCTCCTCCTCCATACGATCGAGCAGATCGCGCGCCTTCTCGTTGTCGAGATCGGCCAGCAAGTCCGCCGCATCGTCCGGGGCCATCTGCTCGATGATCTCTGCCGCCCGTTGGGCATCCATCCCAGCGACGAGATCCGCCTGACGCTCGGGCGTCATCTCCTCCATCGCCTCTGCGGCGGTCTCGATCGGCAACGACGCGACGATCTCCGCCCCCTGGCGATATGGCACCGCGTCGACGAGGTGCGCGATGTCGGCGGGGTGCAGGCGGGCGACGCGCTCGTGGCTCACCTTCCGGTGACCCGCCGGTACCTCACTCGCGAAATACTCAATATCCGCCCAGTCGAGCAGGTCGCGCGGTTGATCGGCACGCGCCGGACGCCGCAGGCCCAGGCGCCGGGCGAGCGGCTGCGGACTAACGTCCACGGCAGTCACCTTCCAACCGGCCGTCGTGCCGGTCAGTTGCAGATCGTTGACCCGAATTATGCGTTTGCCGTCCACGTCGATGAGCTGGTGGTCGAGCATGTGGCGAGACAGGAGCACTTCCTCGCCGGAGCGGGCGAACGGCTGGAGCATCTCGCGGGTAGTTGTGAGGTGCGGGCCGTGCTCGGAGATCTCCGCAATCTGCCCGGCGGAAACGAGCGACTCGCGCCGCCCCTGCCGCACGACGAGGCCTGTGACGACCGGGAGCCGCTCGTCATCCATCGTGACGACTACGTCCCGCACACTGCCGATCCGCTCCCGGTTGCTGTCCAGAACGGGACTACCCAGGAGTTGAGACAGAAAGAGCATGGCATCCTCCGATGTCGAGCGCATCCTGTATTCTACCGCTCCGGTTCATGCAGGTGCTATAGCACCTGACGTGACGTGTACTGTCCCCTGGTCAGGCCGACGCCCGGTGCAGCGCGACCGCTTCGGCAAACGCGGACATCGATGCAGGTGTATCCGGCGCAAGGCCACAGATAAGGTGGCCGACGCCGAGCGTTCGGTATGCATCCAGCGCGGCCGCGATCTTCTGCGGCGAGCCGGACAGACGCGGGGGTGTCTCTGTGCCCGGCGCGTCCTCGGTGTCCTCGTACGAGACGTTGATCCCCACAGTTACCTCCAGCGTCTCCGGGTCGCGCCCAACATCGACGCAGGCCGCCTCCAGGTCTGCCCTGCGTGCGGCGAGCGGCTCCGGCGGACCGAGCCACGCGGTGTTCCAGCTATCGGCGTATAGCGCGGTGAGGCGCAGCATGCGCGGTCCGGTGGACGCGACGAGGACGGGCAGGCCACGGGGGCGAGGTCCGCGCGGGCGCAGCTCGCAGTTCGGCGCGGCGTAGTACGTCCCCCGAAAGTCCACACGCCCCTCGCGCAGCAACGGGGTGATGATCTGGAGCGCCTCCTCAAACCGTGCCGCCTTGTGATCGAACGGCACCCCAAAGGCGTCGAACTCCGGCTGATGCCCGCCCGCGCCCAGCCCCAGGATAAGCCGCCCGCCGCTGACCTCGTCAAGGGTATCGGCCATCTTGGCGAGAATAGCGGGGTTGCGGAACGGCACACAGAGAACGACCGTGCCGATCTCGACCCGCTGGGTCGCCTCTGCGAGCGCGGACAGCACCGTCCATATCTCCCAGATGCCGACGGTGGACTGGTCGGGAAACCGGAACAGCAGGTGGTCGTATAGCCAGATGGAATCGAACCCAGCCGCCTCCGCGTGGAGCGCCCGCTCACGGATCGTCACGTAAGACGGCATGCCCCCCGCATCAGGATCCCCGGCGAACGGCAGCACAATTCCGATCTTCATGATCCCTCCGAGCACCCAGTTCGGCTGGGGCGGTTTACCAACGTCCATTGCCCGGCGACTCGAACGAGCTCGGTCCAATAATACTGTGGCCAGGTCCGCGAGTACAAGCGGCGACCTACGCCGTGAGCAGGCGATACGTTATGCCCACCAGTGCGCCGCCGAGGACGAGCCATGCGGAGTTGAGCCGGTAGCGCAGAAGCGCAACTGCCGAAAGGACGGCGAGCAGGGCGGTAATCCAGTCCACGACCGCCGCTTGGGCGAGCTGCAAGGTCACCGCCGCCATAAGCCCGACGGCCGCGACATTGACGCCATCGAGGAACGCGGACATCCAGGACGAGGAGCGCAGCCTCGGGATGAGCGGGCCGAGCAGCGCGACGTACGCAAAGGACGGCAAAAAGATGCCGACCGTCGCGAGCACGGCACCGGGCAACCCAGCGACAACGTACCCAATGAACGTTGCGGTAGTGAAGACGGGACCGGGGGTGAGTTGTCCCACGGCGACAGCATCGAGGAGCTGAACGTCCGTGAGCCAGCCGAGGCGCTCGACAAAGTCGTTCCGTAAAAACGCGAGCAGCACA
>JACDAU010000309.1 GCA_013695265.1 Chloroflexia bacterium | reverse complement strand
TGGATCTCTGCTCCAACCACGCCACGTTTTGCCTGGCAAACGACGATGGCTGCGGAATTCGGTGGGCGTTCAACTGAACGCCCCTACGCCTGGCGCTGCTTCAACGCTTGCGAGGAAGATCAATCCGTCTGGTCTCCACTTTATCAGTCGATCACCCGTACCGGCTCCGGCCGGGCGGAGCGAAGCTGGTACGCGAATACGCCCAGGCCCACTGCGGTGAGAAGTCCGACTGCAGCGATGGTCAGCCACGGCAGTGCAGGCGCCTTCAGCCCCTGCCCCAGGTCGTACAGCAGGCCACCGGAGAGGTTGCCGAGTCCACCCCCAATCGCGAGCGCGAGCGCGTTCACGCCGAAGTACGAGCCGAGCGTGGCTGGATTGGCGAGGTTCGCGGTCACGGTTTGCTGGCTCGGGAACGCGAGAAGTACGCCAGCGGAGATGAGCACAACGCACCCGAGCAGTGGCCCCACACTCCCTACGAGCCCGACACTGCCGTACCCAAGGCCCATCAACGCCACACCCAGCACCAGGATCGAAAGCGGGCGCATGTGCCGTTCCGCGAGACGCAGCAGGGGGTAGCCCAGCAGCACGGTCATTCCGGAGTTGATCGCGTACACCCAGCCAACGGACCGGGGCCCGCCGATCGCCGTCGCGGCCAGCGGCAGGGAGATCAGGAACTGCACCCAGAGAAACCAGTACCCGATCAGCAGCACACTGTACGTCATGAACGGACGGTCCCGCAGCGCGAGCCCCAATCCGTACGTCAGCCCCCGGCTCTCCGTGGCCACCTGGACATTCGGCAGGAACACCAGCGTGATCAGACTGCCGAGGCCGAAGCAGCCCGCCGCAGCCAGCGCGACCAGCGCGAAGTCCGCGCGCAGGAGCAGCGCCCCAAGCTGCGTGCCCGCTGTCACCCCAAGGCCACCCACCACGCCAACGAGGGAGTAGAAGCGTCCGCGATTATGCTCGTCGGTGAGCGCAGCGGTCGCCGCGTACTTCGGCGCTTCGAAGCAGCCGCCGCCGACCGCCGCCAGCACCGCCGAGGCCATCAACAGCGGGTACGTCGTCGCCCACGCCATGAGCGCGAAGCCGAGGGCGCGCAGAAACATCCCGCCGCAAATGAGCCCCTTCGCCCCGAGCCGGTCCGCGAGTACCCCGCTCAAGGGCGTCATTCCCTGCTGCGTGAACTGACGGACCGCCAGAACCAGGCCAACGGACGCCGCCGTCCAGCCGAGCGCGTCGACGTAGTGTACGCTGACGAGGGGGATCACCATAAAAAACCCGCCCCACATCAGGAAGGTATCGACGAGCACGACGATGAGCCCCCGCTGCTTTGCCGCCGCGCTCAGCCCCGGCGGATTCGTCCCCGTCTCGACGCTCTGCATCCAGCCATGGTAGCAGGCAGCGGTCAGGTATCAGCCGTCAGGCGTCAGCCATGTCATTCTGAACGGACCGGAGGTACGGGATGTGTGCCAAGACAGGCGTCGCTAGCCGGAGAGGGGAAGCTCATGCTGCTCTGCGGACGCCTGATTGATAACCACGAGATTGCCGCCATCCTCGGCGCGCAACTGCTCGTTGGCGTTGAGCAACTCTATGCCGTACACGGTGCCGTCGGGGGCAAGATCGACGTTGAGATCCTCGCTCACGCGGATCGTCTCGACCTGCGCCGTTTTCTCGTGCAAGCGGACATAGGCGATGTTGTAGCGGGGATCGTACGTGAGCTTCATGTTCTCCTCCTACCCTTCAGAAGTATCGTGTGATGAGCGAGATCACCAGCCAACCGTCTTCCTCGACGGCGTAGGCCTCCACCTGCTTGGTCGCATAATACCGGCCTCTCCACTCGCCGTCGAACGCAAAGTTGCGTCTGAACCCTTGTCGGTCATACTTTGCCGGGAAGCGCTCACCGCCCTCCACGGTGGCGACGACGTCTTTCTCCGTGGCGCCGCGCTCGGCAAGCCGTAGTTGGGCGTGCGGATGGAGGCGAATGTTCACTGTCGCGCCGTCATGTATTCCACGTTTCACCCCCTTGCCTTAACTTATCGCCACTCACCGCTTTGATGCGCGGGTTTTTCACACTTTCAAACAAGACTCTACCCCAAGGGATGGGCCTCATAACTCCTTGCAAGACGCGTACGTTCGCAAAGTGTATAACAGGCTTCAGGGACTCGTCACACTCCTCGGAACGTCATGCCCCCCGTAAGGGCTGATAGGTGACAAGCTGACGAGCTGCCCGCTCCCTGTTATACTACCGCCATGAATGGGCAGCAGTTCGCGGCGGTCCTGGACGAAGCGCTCACCAACCCGCTCCTGCGCGGGCTGGACATCGCCTGCGTGCGCAACCTTCCTGAGGACGAGAGCTGGTGGTCGCCCCATACCCACCGAACGCTGGAGATCTATCTTTATCCCGGCGCCTTTGGCTCGGAACGCCTGCGTTCCATGGACGGGCGGGGCCGCTGCCTCGTGGAGCGGACCGCCGCGCGCCTGGCCGGAGCGCATGAGGCGCGGCTGTTGCCCGCACCACCGGTTCCTCTGCGCGTCGGCGAGTGGCTGATGGAGGGCGGCTACTCGCTGATGTCGTTCGGCTCCGTGTTGTTCGTCGCCAGGTCACCATTGCTGTGCGGCGCATCCCTGCTCTTCGGCGCAGGGGCCGTCGCGGGGGGGCGCGTGCTCTACGCCGCGATGTGGCAGCGGGCTGGCTCACTGCGCGGCGTGGGCGCCACAATCCCGAGCACCCCTGTGGCTATAGCTGTCTGACCGCCGCTTCGCACCGGGCAGCGAAGCGCGCCGCTACCACTCCTCGGGGCGGGGTCCGGCGTCGTCAAGGTCCGTCGCGCTGAGACGGTTGATGACTCTGACTGTCAGGTCCGACTCGGGCGTCATCTGACAGGAAAGTCGGATGTTCGGAGCAAGCTCGTCCTCGCGCGCCAGACGCTCGCGCTCCTGTTCGTTCATCACACCCGGCTCGCCGTCCAGGATCTCCACACGGCACGTGGTGCAGCGCGCGTTCCCACCACATCGATGCAGGATATCGATCCCCGCATCCTCGATGCAGAGCACCAGGCGGCGCCCCGGCGCACACGTGATCGCACTCTCGCCCTCTATGTTGATTGTCGCCACGATGCGTAATCCTTTCCCTTCCAGGTGTTTTGTGCGCTGTGTCTGTTTGCCTGGACATCGTGCGACCCATGTGGGGATGTCGTCCTGGCCGCGCGGGGTTATGGTAACATTTTGCGCGGGGGTACGGTGCATGCACGAGGACGAACAGCACGACGAGCACGAACCGGTGGAGGACAGACGCGCCCGGCGCGAACGCATTCGCCGATGGTACGACGAGGCGCTCGCTCTGGGGATCTCCGAGGAGGACTTCTACCGGCAGATGATGCCCATAGTCGGCATCGAGGTGATTGATAAGGCGCTGGACGACCCCGAGCCGTAGCGGCTCATGGATCGGTAGCTGGGCTGAGGGCGAACTAGCACTCAGTAGCGCGTACGTGTTGAGGTACACTTAGACGTACGACTTGGAGGATCTGTGACACGAAGCATGCCCATCATTGAGGTAAGGAAGAGGCTCACTGCCCTGCCAGAGGAACTGGAGCGCGAGCCGTTGGCAGGGGCGGTCGCGGTGACGCGTCGTGGCAAACTGGTGCTCGCCTTGATGACATGGGACCTGTATGAGTCCATTGTTGAGACGTTGGAGATCATGGGCGACGAGGATCTGATGGCTGCGCTCCGGAAGGGGCTCAATCAGGCTGATCAGGACGAGACGGCTGCCTGGGACACGGTGAAGGCAGAGCTTGGCCCGTGACCTGGCGGCTTGCGCTCACCAGAGAAGCAGAGCGCATGCTACGGTCCATTGCGGATCGGCGCGTTCGTTCCCTCATCCGGGATCGCATCGACGCCCTGGCAGAGGAACCCCATCAGCAAGGAAAGCCACTCACAGGATCGCTTGCGGGCTTTCGAAGCGTGCGCGCTGCCGGTCAGTGATACCGAATCATCTATCGAATCGACGAGGATCGCGTACTCGTGCTCATCGTAGCGCTGGGTCTGCGGCGCGAGAGCAGTAAGGCTGACATTTACTCACTGGCGCAGCGGTTGATCAGACTCGGGCTCATCCGACCTCCGGACGAGTAGCAGGGTTTGGTATGGTGGATCGGTGGCTGGGCTGGCGGCCACCGTTGTGGGCAGCATCCGTCCGTCAGGCGCTGTCTGCCAGGTCACCAGTTGAACGAGAGGACGGTACATGAGCAAGACAACCATTCTGCTGATACGGCACGCGGACGTGCATAACCCGGAGCAAATCTTATACGGGCGGCTGCCGCGCTTCCGTCTCAGTGACGACGGCCTCGCCCAGGCGGAGATGACCGCCAATGCGCTCGCAGCGGAGCCGGTTGCCGCCATTTATTCGAGCCCGATGTTGCGCGCCCGGCAGACCGCGAAGATCATCGCCAGACAGCAACCCGATGCGCCGATCCGCGAGTCGAAGCTCCTGCAAGAGGTGCAAACAAGCTGGCAGGGTACGCGTTGGGCGGAGCTCGGCCCGAACGCCAATCTCTACGAGCCGCTCCGCAACCCCAGCGACGAGAGCATGGACGATGTCGGCGACCGGATGGAGCGGTTCGTCCGGCAACTGCTCCGCCGACACGCAGGGGAGACCGCCGTCTGCGTGAGCCACGCCGACCCTGTGATGATCGGCAGGGTACGCATAGAGGGCAAGCCGCTCAACCTGCAGACCATCCGCACTCCGGACTACCCGGAGCGGGCATCCGTCACCCGCCTGCTTTTCTCTGAGGATGGCTCACTCGCGGGGGTGCGCTACGAGAGGCCCGCGCAGGAGCTCATCAAGCAGTATGAGTATCTCAAGGAGGAGGCACCCGCAGAAGCGTCGGGGGATGAGGCGGATTCGCCGTGAGCAGCAGCATCGAGATCCATCCCCTCGCCGCCCCGCCCGATGCGACTATCACCGTGCCGGGGTCGAAGAGCCTCTCCAACCGGGCGCTGCTCGCCGCCGCGCTCGCAGACGGGTCTTGCACCCTGACGGGCGCGCTCTTCAGCGACGATACGCGCCTCATGGCGGGCGCGCTTCGGACGCTCGGCGTGGAGGTCGTGGAGGATGAGGCGCGCGCGCGCTTCCAGGTACGCGGAACGGGCGGCAGCGTGCCCGCCAAGCACGCCGATCTCTTCATCGGGAACTCCGGCACCACCGCGCGCTTTCTCACGGGATACGTGGCACTCGGCCACGGGCGGTACCGGATCGACGGCACACCGCGTATGCGCGAGCGGCCCATTCAGCCGCTGCTCGACGCCCTGTCGACGCTCGGCGTGCGCGCCACAGCCGAAAACGGCACGGGCTGCCCGCCGGTGATCGTCGAGGCCACGGGAATACAGGGCGGGAACGCCGAGATCGCGGGATCCTTGAGCAGCCAGTACCTCACGTCCCTCCTGCTCGTCGCACCGTACATGGAGGACGGTCTGGACGTTGCGGTCGCCGGTGCTTTGGTGTCCCGCCCGTACATCGACCTCACGATCGGGCTGATGGCGGCGTTCGGCGTCGAAGTCGCCGAGCCGGAGGTGAATCGGTTCCGGGTGCCGGGCAATCAACGATACATCGCGCGGGACTATGCGGTCGAGCCAGACGCCTCCGCCGCCTCGTACTTCTTCGCCGCCGCCGCAGTGACCGGCGGACGCGTGCGCATCCCCGGCCTCGGCACGCACACCAAACAGGGAGACCTGCGCTTCGTGGAGGTCCTGGAGCAGATGGGCTGCTCCGTCTCCCGGTCCGAGGACGCGGTGGAGGTTGTAGGACCAGAACGCCTGTGCGGTGTGACCGTGGACATGGGTGGCATCTCCGACACGGCGCAGACGCTCGCAGCAATCGCCCCGTTCGCGGACGCGCCGGTGCGGATCACCGGCGTCGCGCACAACCGGGTAAAAGAGACTGACCGGGTCGGCGCGACGGCGACGGAGCTGCGGCGGCTGGGGGTGCGCGTCGAGGAGCATCCCGATGGACTAACGATCTATCCGTCACCGGTGCGCCCCGCCGAGGTGGAGACCTACGACGATCACCGCATGGCGATGAGCTTCGCGGTAACGAGCCTCGTCGCGCCCGGCGTCCGCATCCGCAACCCCGAGTGCGTGAGCAAGACGTTTCCCCGGTTCTTCGAAACGCTCGCAGAGCTGGCGGCAGCGTCGTAATCACGGCATGCGCGCTGCGTTGTCGGGCACGAGGGGTGTTGGTGGGCACGGAAACCTGCGCCCTGCAGCCGTGGTCATCGACATCGATCCCCAGGGCAAATACGCGGCAATGAGGTTGCACGGGCGTTTAGTTGAACGCTCCTACGAGCGACGCTGCGTCATCGCGTTCGGGGAGGCTCAATCCGTCGGCTCATCGCTATCCGGGGTGTGCGCCACCTTCAAGGCGCTCCTGCGCTTGCGCGAACCCGCACTAGCTCACCCGCACGTCGACGCCATCGCTGGCGAGGATTTCCGTTCCCTCGCGAGTTATGCGCAGGTGGACGCGACCCTCGCCGACCGCGAGGTTGCGCACCTCGACGCGCTCCAGCCACGGCGGGAGGTGCGGGTTGATGCGCAGGGAGTTCGCGAGGGCGTCCGGCTCCAGGCCGAGAATGCTCTGAAGCAGCAGGTAGGGCGTGCCTGCTGCCCATGCCTGGGGCGAGCAGCTCACGGGGTAGTCGGCGGGCCGACCGAGCCCCGTCTCGTGGGGACCGAAGCCGCAATATAGCTCTGGCAGCCGGTAGCGCCGGTAGTGCGGCGCCGCCGCGAGGATCTGCCGCGCCACCTCGTTCGCGCCGTCCCGCAGCCCGCTGAGCGCCATCCCGTGCGCGATCATGGCGTTGTCGTGCGGCCACACACTCCCGTTATGGTAGCTCATCGGGTTGTAGTTGGGGTCCTCAGCGCCGCGGGTACGAACGCCCCAGCCAGACGCCATATCCGGCGCAAGCAGGCGGGCGGCCACCCGCGCGGCGCGGTCGGGCGAGATGATCCCGCCGATGAGCGCGTGGCCGGGGTTGCTCGTCACGTCGCGCACGGGCCGCTTCTCGGGGTCCAGCGCCTGAGTATAAAAGCCCGCGTCCTCCAACCAGAAGTCCCGGTTGAACCGCTCACGGAGCGCCGCGGCCTCGCTCTCCAGCCGGTCCGCGAGCCGGACATCGCCCATCTGCCGCACTATGGCCGCGAGCCACGACTTGGCGGCGTGTACATACCCCTGCACCTCCACCAGGGCGATGGGTGGCTCGACCCGCGTACCGTCCGGGTACAGC
>JACDAU010000307.1 GCA_013695265.1 Chloroflexia bacterium | reverse complement strand
ACACTGCGCTGACCAGCGGCAGGGTGCGCGTGATCGCTGAGGTAAAGCGCCGCTCGCCCTCCCGTGGGTTGCTTGTGGCCAATCTCGATCCTGCGCGGACCGCCACCACGTACGCGAACCACGGCGCAGCGGCGATCAGCGTGCTCACGGACGAGAAGTACTTCGGCGGCTCGCTTGCGGATCTCCAGTCGGTGCGGCGCGCGGTGGATCTGCCGATCCTGCGCAAGGACTTTGTTCTGAACGGCTATCAGGTCGTCGAGGCGCGCGCCTACGGTGCGGATGCCGTGCTCCTCATCGCCGCCGCGCTTGATGCCGACGACCTGAACGACCTGCTGGAGGAGACGCGGGTGCTGGGGATGGACGCGCTTGTAGAGGTACACACTGAGGAGGAGATGGAGCTCGCGCTCGGCTGCGGCGCGCCGCTGATCGGGATCAATAATCGGGATCTCCAGACGTTCACTACGGACCTCGAGACCACCCGGAGGCTCGCGCCACTGGTGGCGGACGGTCACGTGCTCGTGAGTGAGAGTGGTATCCATAGCGGCGCGCAGGTTCGGGAACTGGCCAGACTTGGAGTCCACGCCGTGCTCGTCGGTGAGGCCCTGGTCACCGCTACCAATGCGGCGGAGAAGCTGCAGGAGCTGGTGACGGCGTGACGGCGGTCAAGTTGTGCGGTATGCGCACCCTCGATCACGCGCGGGCTGCGGTCGACACCGGGGCCGAGTACCTCGGCTTTGTGCTCGCCAGTGGGTACCGGCGCACGCTGACGCCCGAGGCGGTGCGCGAGATCATCTCCGTGCTCGGGCCGGGCCGCGCCCGCTACGTCGGCGTGTTCGTGGACCCCGATCCCACGGAGGCGCGGGACATCGCCCGCTACGCGGGGCTGGACCTGGTGCAACTGTCGGGACGAGAGAGTCCAGAGGTTGCGCGCGCCGTTGGCCTGCCGGTGATAAAGGTCGTGCATGTCAACGGCGCGGACCCCATATCCGAGGTAGCACGCTTCGCGGAGGTCGCCGCGATGGTGGCGCTCGATGCAGGTCGAACGGACGCCCCGGGCGGCACCGGTGAGACATTCGACTGGTCGCTCGCCTTGGAGGTCGCCCGACGATACCCGGTAATGCTCGCCGGTGGGCTCACTCCTGAGAACGTGGCGGCGGCGATCCGCGTGGTCTCGCCTGCGGCGGTGGATGTCAGCAGCGGCATAGAAACCGAGGGAACCAAAGACCTGGAGAAGATCAGGGCGTTTGTCGCCGCGGCAAGGGAGGTATGGACGTGATTCAGGACCGAAAATATCAGGACGCGCAGTGGCAGGCGGACGAGCACGGAAAGTGGGGCCGCTTTGGTGGCCGCTACGTCCCTGAGACGCTCATCCCAGCGCTCGATGAACTGGCGGCTGCATACGCGCAGCTCGGTGACGACGCGGACTTTGGCGCAGAGTTCGCACGCCTCTGCGCCGAGTACGTTGGGAGGCCCACGCCGCTGTATCACGCGCGCCGGCTATCGGAGCACGCGGGCGGAGCGCAGATATACCTCAAGCGCGAGGACCTGGCGCATACCGGCGCGCACAAGATAAACAACGCACTTGGCCAGGGACTGCTCGCCAAGCGGATGGGCAAGACGCGCATCATCGCGGAAACCGGCGCGGGACAGCACGGCGTCGCGTCCGCGACGGTCTGCTCGATGCTCGGTCTGCCGTGCATCGTGTATATGGGCGAGGAGGACATCAAGCGCCAGAAGCTCAATGTGTACCGGATGAAGCTCCTGGGCGCGGAGGTGCGGCCCGTAGGCAGTGGCACGCGCACCCTCAAGGACGCGATCAACGAGGCGATCCGCGACTGGGTGACCAACGTCGTGGACACGTTCTATCTCATCGGTTCCGTGGTCGGCCCGCACCCATACCCGACGATGGTGCGCGACTTCCAGAGCGTGATCGGGACCGAGACACGTGCTCAGGCGCTGGAGCGCACGGGTGTGCTGCCAGACATGATCGTCGCATGCGTCGGCGGCGGCAGCAACGCGATGGGCATCTTCTACCCGTTTGTGCGCGACTACGATGTGCGGCTCGTCGGCGTCGAGGCCGGGGGTGAGGGCGTCGGCTCTGGCCTGCACGCCGCGACGCTCGTCGCGGGCTCCTTCGGGGTGCTCCACGGCGCCTCGATGTACCTCCTCCAGGACGACGATGGACAGGTGATGGGCACCCACAGCGTGAGCGCGGGGCTCGACTACCCCGGCGTCGGGCCGGAGCACTCGTACCTCAAGGAGACCGGACGCGCGGAGTACACCTCGGTCACTGACGCCGAGGCGTTGGAAGCGTTTGAGCTGCTGTGCCGCCTGGAGGGAATTATCCCCGCGCTGGAAACCGCCCACGCGGTTGCGGAGGCAGTCAAGCGCGCGCGAGAAATGAAGCGCGAGCAGGTCATCATCGTGAATCACTCCGGCCGGGGCGATAAGGATCTCGGCACGATCGTTGGACGCGAAGACGTGGAGGTCACGCTGTGAGCGGGATATCCAGCGCATTTGAACGCGCGCGCGCCGATGACCGGGCGGCACTCATCCCGTATCTTATGGCGGGCTACCCGGACGCCACAAGTGCCCCTGAGATCGCGCTTGCGCTGGAGCGCGGCGGGGCGGACCTGCTGGAGATCGGGATGCCCTTCTCCGATCCCCTGGCGGACGGGCCGACGATCCAGCGCGCGGGAATTGCGTCCCTGGCGAACGGTACGACCGTCACATCGTGCATCGAGACCGCAGCGCAGATACGGCAACGAAGCGCAATCCCTCTGGTGCTGATGGGCTATTTCAACCCCATTCAGCGCTACGGATCGGAGCGCTTCTTTACCGACGCCGCCAGCGCGGGAGTCGAAGGGTTGATCGTGCCGGACCTGCCACCCGAGGAGGCTGGCGAGGTGCGAGCTATCGCGCAGCAGCATGGCGTCGACCTGATCTTCCTGCTCGCGCCGACCAGCACAGAGGAGCGCATCCGTCGGGCAGCGGCGGCCGCGAGCGGCTTTGTGTACTGCGTCTCGCTCACTGGTGTGACCGGCGCGCGCGCCTCGGTCGAGGAGGGGCTGGAGGCGTTTCTGGGTCGCGTCAGGCGGCACACACCACTGCCGCTGGCGGTCGGCTTCGGCATCTCGCGACCGGAACACGTCCGGCAGGTGGCGCAGGTTGCGGACGGGGTAGTCGTCGCTAGCGCGCTCATTGACCTCATCGACAACTCGGCACCCGAAGCGCGGCTGCGGGCGCTGGAAGAATACATACGCTCCCTGCGCGACGGCGCGCGCAAGGGTACGCCCGTGCCCGTCGGCACCGTTGGTGGGCAGCGGGCGGACGACCGGTTGGGATAGGGGGCGTGGTTTGGTAATCGTGATGCGCAATGGCGCCACGCAGGCGGAGATCGACTCTGTTGTGGGCCGCATACACGGCGCGGGACTTACCGCGCATCTCTCCCAGGGACTGGAGCGGGCGATCATCGGCGTGATAGGACATGGCGGAGATGTACGGATGGTGGTAGATGCGGTCGAGGCAATGCCGGGTGTCGAGAATCTCGTCCCCGTCACGAGGCCGTTCAAGCTCTCCAGCCGGGAGTTTCATCAGCAGAACTCCCTTGTCGTGGTTCATGGCGTGGAGATCGGCGGGGACGCGGTGGTGATGATCGGCGGACCGTGCTCCGTTGAGAGCCGGGAACAGGTGTTCGAGACGGCGTACGCCGTGCGGGCGGCGGGCGGGAAGCTGCTGCGCGGCGGGGCATACAAACCCCGCACCTCGCCGTACAGCTTCCGGGGCATGGGGGTACGTGGTCTGGAGATCCTGGCTGAGGTGCGCGAGGAAACGGGGCTGGGAATCGTCACCGAGGTGATGAGCGCTGAGGAGTTGCCAGCGGTGGCGGAGTATGCGGACATGCTGCAGATCGGCACGCGCAACATGCACAACTATAATCTGCTTGAGGCCGTCGGCAGGTGCAATGTGCCCGTGTTGCTGAAGCGGGGGATGTCCTCGACGGTGGAGGAATGGCTGCTCAGCGCGGAGTATGTGATGGCGCAGGGGAACAGTCAGGTGGTATTGTGCGAGCGCGGCATCCGCACCTTCGACACTTCAGCGCGCAACACCTTCGACATCGTCGCCATCCCGCTCGCCAAGCGGCTGTCACACCTGCCGGTTCTCGGCGATCCGAGCCAGGCGACGGGCATTGCCAGCCTCGTCCATGCCGCCGGTCTGGGCGCGATCGCGGCCGGGGCCGATGGTCTGATCGTCGAGGTCCATCCGGACCCCGCCCGCGCTCTGAGCGACGCGGCCCAGCAGCTCACGTTCGAGCAGTTCGAGCAGTTGATGACCGGCGTCCGGGCGGTGGCAGCCGCAGTCGGCAGGGGTGTGTAGGCAAGGTGCATTCAATACTTGGCACTGCCCGATCAATCGTTGACGAGGTAGCAACTGCAATTGTAGAGCTTGGTAATCAGCAACCAGCAATCAGCATTTCGCTTGACGGCTGTAGGCGGAAGGGTCACCACTGTCTCGCTTTCTCGTCTTTTGCTACCATTTTCTTGTGAACATCCGACACAATGGGCCGCACCCGTCGTGAGTAAGGGCGGCAGCACCAGCTACGAGACTCCCGACACCGGCGGCAACGACGACCTCTTGTCGCCGACGCTGCAAACATACCCGGGTCGGCGAACGAGCAAGACGCCGTGGCGCTTGCAGTCCCAGTTCTGGGTCGCGTTCTTTGGTGGGATATTGCCCATCGCGGTGATTGCGTACCTGAACGCCCAGCGGCTGGATGTGCCGCCCCGGCGCAGGCAACTCATCCTGCTGACCGGTGCAGTCGGCCTGGTGGGCACGGTGGCGTTCAGCTACCTCCTCGGCGCGGGTGAGTTCGGCAACATGACTGACCGCTCAATGCAGCGGACGGTGCGGATCGGCAGCCGGGTGATCGCCGTTGTCGCATACCTTGTGTTCTATGGCCTGCAACGGGCGGCGGACCGTTCCTACTACTTCTACAGTCAGGACGACAAGGAGTACAGCTCGCTGTGGAAACCGGGACTCGCGGCGGTATTCGGATTGGGCCTCGTGCAGGGGGTGAGCCTGCTCGCGCTGGTCGCGCTTCTGCGGAGCCTCTAGGCGGCACACTGATGGGAGCTATGTGGTGGACACCTCTGTAAACAACCTCGCGCTCGCTGACCGCTATCTGGAGATCGGCAAGCCGGAGCGCGCGCTGCAAACGCTTGACGACGCAGGCGGGATTGTCTTGCACTCCGCGCTGTACTGGCGGCTTCGGACACGAGCGTATCTCCAGATGGAGCGCTACCCCGAGGCGAAGGATGAGCTTATGGGTGGCCTTGCTAATAGTCCGGAGAATGTGGTACTGATGTACCTACTGAGCATCTGTGAATGGAAGCTGGGCGACCTCACCGCCGCTGAGCGGGCGATCCTCGGCGCATTGCGTCAGTTTCCCAACGAGCCGAGCCTCCTGAGCCGCTATGCGCTCCTCGTCGCGCAGGCCGGGCAGATCGAGAAGGCGCGCCGTC
>JACDAU010000297.1 GCA_013695265.1 Chloroflexia bacterium | reverse complement strand
AGCCACCGCCGTGGCGACGCTTAATGTCGCGCCGAAGTAGACGGGTAGATGCACGGCGGTTCCTTCGTCGGTGACGAGCGTTGCCACCACCTGCTGACTAAGCGTCACAGAATCCACCGCCCACGCGCAGGTCGCGACACCCTGGGCATCAGTGAGGACGTCCGTGCCGCCGGCTTCGCCTTGCACGGTGCCGCCGCCTACATGTATGGAGAACCGCACCAGAGCACCGGGTACCGGCCATTCCCCGTTGGCCACGCCCACCCGCAACGGATGCGGCAGGGGAAGCAGAGCGTCCGGCTGCGCGGGATCGGGCATCACCTCCTGTCCACCGCCGCCCAGGTAGAACAGACCCGTGAACTCTGTAACGGGCGGAAAGAGGCTACGGCAGTCCGACACGACGGCCAGACCACCGTCGCCGGTGGATACCACGAGTGCGAGCGGACACAGGTGCCTCTGGATACCGTGCGGGAACTGTGGCACGTTCTCAAGCCACTCGATGCTGCCGGTTGCGGTGCGTGCGGGGATGAGCCAGTAGTCGCCCGAAGTATACTCAGCATCCGTCAGTTGGACCTCGACCCCACCCTCCAGTGGTATGAAGCCGCCGCGCGTCCGCACTGCGCCCTCGGTGAGGTCCGCGGGCTGGCCCTTCTGGTCCCAGCGGCGCAGTTGAACGTGGCGCGCGCGCGCGTCCGCAGCACTCAACGCTGGCAACGTCGCGTTGACTCTGACCATGCGCGTCGCGGGGTTCACGTCCTCCACCCGCACCAACGGGCCGGGGGCACGGTTAAGTACCATCGCGTCATCAACGACTTCGACCCAATCGCCGTTCGCAATGCCGAGCACCTCGTCCCGGCCGAGCTGGTAAAGGGTGATCTGGTCACCCTCGATCTGGCTGATCGGAAAGACAACGCTTCCGTTGTCCCGCGACCATTTGAACGTAGCGGTGCCACGCGATCCCGGTGTGTGGATCTCCACGCGGTACAACTGATTCTCCAGCCGGGTGTATCCCGCGCCGGGCGACGCCAGGCAGGGCTCATCCGCTCGGTCCGAGGGCTGCGCGCGGGCGTCCAGCATCCCGCCCCCCGCCCTGGCAGCCCGCAGTCCCTCCATCGCCGCGTCGCACTCCAGTCCGGTGATCGTGCTTATCTGCCGGCCCAACAGGTGCAGCTCAGTGTGCAGATCCGCAATCTTTTCCGGCTCTCCGTCGCCCGTTTCCGCCGTACGCAGCGTCGTCACGAGCTCCTGATGCTGCAACACCAGCGCGCGCAGAGTGTCCGGATCCTCTGTTTTTATGTCTAATGCGTGCAGTCCGACCTGCCAGAAGACCTGCTTGCGGGTGGCGGTGTCGGGACCGCCCAGTGCTACCTCGCGGATTTGCTCATCGTCCAAAGCCGAGACATGACGTTCCCACGCGTCGAGATAGATCAGTCCCCCCGCCAGCTCATCTGCGGCCAGGAACCCAGAAAGGTCTGGAGGCTCAACTGGAAGGTGTTGCTCGGCGTACGAGACCTCATCATCGTTCTCGCAGAGCATGCCGTCCACATAGAGGCGTCCGGCGCCGATGGTAAAGGGCGCGCCGTTACTGGGAGTAATCGCGAAGCCGGCATCGTGGATGGGTGCCCCGCTCGCGCCGATCAAATCGTGCGCTGCCGTTTCGGACCGGTACTGCGCGATGGCCTGCTGCTCGTTCCAGTCGGCGTCCACCTGCACGCGCCCTTGCTGCATGAGCACACCACTATAGTGCTTTCTCTTGACAAACGTCTGTCGGCTTAAATCCGCTTTCACTCCCAACCTCCTGTAGTCTATCGGTTATGTCGCGTAGGAGATTCCGGCCTCCAGGCCGAAGCGCAGGTATTCGTCGAGACGCACGCGCAGGTTGGTCTCGCGCTGTGGCTGATGCAGGTGATGATACACGCCCATTTCCCCCTCGTCGTCCGCGCCCCGGCGAATCTCCGGCGCGCAGACGCGGGTGAGCTGGCAGTACTCCGGGTCGCCGTATTGCCAGGAATCGAGTTGCGGCCGCATCGGCACGGGATCGGCGCCGGAGGCAGGCTGACAGCGATAGCGCCGAGGCGTCCTGGAGCCGGGCGGCACGTACGAGAAGCGCACACATCCCGCCTGCCGCCGCTCGGAAACAAGGGGCGCGGGCCAGATGTCTTCTGCATCCGCCAGCGCGAGGAAGAGTGTATTGGAGGCCAGGTCCAACTCAGCAGTCCAGATCTTGCCAATGACTGTGCTGTTCTCGACCCGGAGAGCACCCCCAGCGCCGCCATCGTCGGTTGCCGCAAGGGCCACGCGCGTCTCTGCGGTCGCGTCCACGATGCTATCGGTGATGACGACGCGGCTGCCATCAACTACACGCAGCCCACCGATGATGCACCGATCCACTTCAACCACAACGTTCGGCGCGCGCACGATCAGGCTCGGCTCGGTCTCCTGCGGCGGAAGCGTGCAGTGGCGCAGTCGCAGAAGACGCAACCCGTTGGCCGCTGTCGCGTCTACGACGAGCGGCCCGCCGGTAATCACGAGGCCGTTCAACGTCACTTCCGCGCCCTCGCCGCCCGTGATCTTCAGGGGACCAGCGAGCGCGAGCACGGGCCGCCGCTCATCCGACCCCCGCAGCTCCAGCCGCCCGCCCGCGTCGACGCTGATCGCCGCGGTCTCGGGGTACCGACTGTTGTCGGTGATTTCCACGACACCACCTGCGGTGCATGCGCTTAGGGCAGACTGGATCGTCTCTGGCGCTGCCACCTGCAGCACCGGGTCGAGATCTGTATTGAAAGAACCCGCACGGTCGTACTCTCCGCCGCCGATGTCCGCTCCGAAGCCATAATGATACGTGATGCGCAGGTCTGCGGGCACAGGCTGGTTGCCGGGGGTCGCGATCCGGCCCAATTCTGGGTCTATGCAGTATCGGCTTTCCGGCTGGTGTGCCCACTCTGTGCCGCGGTCCGAGAGATCACCCACGACGATTTGCGTGATGGGCACGTCGACGCCGCCCACATTGAGCAGCATGCTTTTGCCCGGACCGTAGAGTTCCGCAAGGCGCTCGTGCAGGGCGCGGCGGCTGATACGTTCGGGCACGTTGTGCGGCTCGACGATGTGGGTAATGCGGTTCTCCGGCTCAGGTACGGGCTTAGACCACAACGGCGTGGCGGTCCCGAGCGGATTGAACCGGAATCGGTGGTCGGCCGGACTGGGGTTTACTCCGGCGGCGGGCGACATCTGAAGGGAGTAGCTGTTCAGCCGCCACAGGAACACGCCGACGTTCGGAATATTGTGGCTGCCACGTCCACTCTCGATGCGGCGGACGTCTGCTGTATGCGGGATGGTGTCGAACGGACTGTCCACGCGCTCCAGCGGCACCCACGCATGGAGGCCGGCGGTGCCCTTGTTGTCGGGGCGGACGTGGTTCATGTACTGCGTTGTGGTGAGCAATGGAAAGTACTCCACCGCCCGCGCCCGCCAGCCGGTTACATCACGCGCGAGCTGTTCCACGACGCCGACCGTGCCCTTGCGACGACGATATGCCAGCGTGTTCGCCACCTGTGGCCGCTGGCTTACGATGTCGCTCAACTCGTAGAGACCCCGAGCGCCGACGAGGTCCCCGATGTACGGCACCGCCCACTCAGCACACGTCTCGATGAACTGGTCGTCGTACAGTTGCGCCAGATCCGCCTGCACGACGGCGACCTGCTCCTCGATGATGGAGAGGAGCGCCCGAAGCGGATAGCCCTGCTCGGCGTCTCGGATGCGGTAGATCGCTGGCAGCAGCGTGTACAGCCCCCCGTTATCCAGGCTCATAGCATCACCCCCAGGTCTATCGGACCCGTCGAAAGCGTCAGCAACTCTGCAGGCTCGAGCGTTCCCGTTGCGCCCGCTTCCGGCAGCGCGGCGGATAGAATATGGTTCGGTACCGCAGAGTCGCCAGTTCGGTACAGGGCGTTCACGTCCACTGCTTCCACGCCTGGCGTGCTCTGGAGGACGGCGATTACCTCGCTCAGGGCAACGCTCTGTCCAAACACGCGCTGCTCGAAGCCAAAGTGTGCCCGCAGGGCCGCTTCCACTGCCGCCAGCACCCGTTCGGGCAGGTACTCCGGCGCCGTTTTTACGCGCGCGTCCAGTTGGAAATAACGTGGCATGTACGTTTGCACGGTGAGCGGCTGGTGGGGATCGCTGGTCGCGCCTCGGATTGCAGCCACGAGGTTCGTCAGCAGGCCACCGCCTGCTGCAACATCCGCACCCCGTGGACCAGCCACGGTGAGAAACACGCCGCGGGTCTGTCCGTCCCACGTCCAGGTGGCGAGCGCTCTGGCAATACCTGCAAAAGCGCGGGCGAAGTCCGCGTAGTCTTGCAGGCTCACGATGCGGCCGAGGGTGAGCACGGTCGTCGGCGCGTTCTGCCGGGCTTCGTCGCGTGACTGGGGATTCTGCGCGCCCGAGGCGCGGAGCGGATTGCTCACACTCCGGACGCCGAGGGGCCGGGTCATCAGCAGGGTGAGCTGGTCCGCCCGGACGGTTCCGTCCAGCCCAACGCCCTTGCGATACACCGCGCGCACGTTCTCCTGTCCCGTCGGAAGACGGGCGCCCATTACGCCGTCACCAAATGTCACGGTGGTTTTGCCGTTGTCGTCCATGCGCGCGGTATAGACCCGGTCGTGCGGACCGCAGCCGTAGAGCGCAGGAACCCCGTGCCACAGCAGGTCGTTCACCCAGACTTCGAGCGTGGACGCCATCCCAGTTGTTGTCGGCGCGCCGACGTGGGTCAGGGGGGCGTCCCTGAGCCTGAACCGCTGATAGGTCACGCTCGCGTCGCCGCTGCCCAGCACCTCCCGTATTGTTTCCCCGTGGGTTGCACGGGCAACATTCGCACGGATGGAGACGGTGTCACGCCGGTAGGTCTCTCGCAGCGGATCTACGAACCGTAGTTCCGTGACTCCGGCAATGGACTCCGGAACCGCCGCGAGAGTTGCGGCCTCAGCGGTGGGGAAGCCCTCCGCGGTGGTGCCAGACACCAGCAACACCTGACCTTTCTTGAGCCCCTCGAAGACGCCGTCGAGCGTCACGGACACGCCCGCGACATCGTCCATGATCGGGTACTCCGCGACCTCCAGCCGCTCGCTCCGCGCGTACACGCTCGCCGAGCGGGGAGTAAACTGCTCGATGTTTTCCCCGGATATCGCCAGTCGCGTGGTCTTTGCGGCAATGGCAAAGTCGGCCCTGCTTTCCTCCGTCGCGTTCGCCACGCGGTAAAGCTCGGTGTACGCCGGGCTCGCCAGCACGATCCAGCTTCCCGCGACAATCTCCGGATACACCGCGTCCAGATTCAGAACACCAGTACCGGGAGCGAACGGAGCGTCGGCCCACGCGTCATTCCTGCCCGCGTACGAGCCGGGAATCACACTCTCCCGGTCGGCAGGGTCGATCTCGCCAACGCGCATGGAGACGGGCAGATCGGTCCAGCTCGGCGCACTGTGGCCGAAGAGTGATGCGCGGGTGCGAAGCGCGTACACCTCGGAGGGCGCCGTCGGCGATACCATTCGAGGCTGGAGGCTGCCCAGTGGGTTGCGCCAGCTCACCCGAGTCCGATCCGCCGCGATATCAGGCTCCACTGCGGCGACGCGCCGGAACTCCCACTGCTCGCTCGTGGAGTCGGTCTCGCGCGCCCGGCTTACGATCAGCAGCGGGTCGCCCGGGCGCAGGTTAGCTGTGACGCCTTTGAGGCAGGTATGGGTGTCGCGGAAGGCGGGCGCGGTAGCGGCGCTCGTCCGGGGCTTCAGGTCGTTCCACTCGACCCGCGCCTCGATCCACTCGACCGTCTCGAACATCTGGGGGCGTTCATCTTGGCCCGGCAGGCTCTGCACCTTGGTCCCGATCGGGACCACTGCCGTATGGGGCGCACCTGCGGCGGTTTCAAGCGTGAAGGCCAGGTGCGTCTCCGCCGCGACGCCGGGAGCAACCTCGTAGCCGATCAGCCGGGCGAGGTGCAGCATGGAGAGTCGCTCCGTCGCCGTACGCAGGTACGACTCGTTCGCAATGCGCTCCTGGTAGAACGTCAGCACATCGGCCACGGTAGCCCACGCATCAAGGAGCGCGATGGCGGCGTCATCATCGTCACGAGTGTTTAGCCCATCCCGCGCCGGCCTGCGCGCGCCGGAGAGTCGGGCAAGCATGGTTCTCTTGAACCCCGCGTGCGTGCCCGCCCGATACGCGATCGCGGAGAGTCCCGGCCGGTTATAAACCTCGACCGGCGTTCGGATATCCAGCCCTTCGCAGCAGCCGCATCGGTGCACGCGCGCGTCACCGACACCTGTCGTGACTTCCACGCTCATCTACTTGCCCCCATTCAGCGTCAGCCGAAATATCCCACGCTCGGCGTAATTGGGGTCGTTATCGAGCCGGGCTACCTCCAGCCGCTCCAGCGCGAGCACACCGTCCGCCAACGCCTGATCGCTTGGGCTGCCTTGCCGCTCGAATCTCGTTATACGGACAGATACCACACCTGCTACGGCCTGTGCAGCAGCATACAGGCGGCTGAGGTACACCGGCTGTCCGAACGTGAAGTTGTCAAAGTGAAATACGCCGCGCCGGCCATCGGGAAGCAGGCGGTTGCTGAACAGGTCCAGCAGCGCGTATCGCACATCACCACGAAAGTAATTCGGCCCGACGCATACCGTCATCTCGATCGTCAAAGAGACCGAGCGGGGACCGTCTATCTCCAGGTCGAAGCCCGCCATCCGAAAGGGCTCCAGAAAGTCCCGCATCTGCTCCTCGAACACTGGATCGACCGGCACGCCGCCCAAACG
>JACDAU010000285.1 GCA_013695265.1 Chloroflexia bacterium | reverse complement strand
CGCTGTAGCGGGAGTAGAAGCCTTCCTTCTCGCCGTGCGGGATCTGATCCACGATGCTGAGAATCGCCGCCGCCTTATCCACAACGCTGAGATCCTGGCGCATAGCGTTCTCATCGAGCATGATGATGCGCTCAGATAACTCGTCTACATTCGGGATAACCCGCGCTGGTATCGTGCGTAGCCCGGCCCGCCGTGCTGCCTCGGCTCGCCGGTGGCCCGTGATGATGTAATGCCCGTCGAAATCATGCCCGGTGCGAACCTTGATGGGATCCTGGACGCCCGTTTCCCCAACGCTCAGCACAAGCTCATCAAGCGCGCGGCCGTCCCACTCGCGCCGGGGCTGATTCGGGTTGGGACGCAGGGAGTCCAGTTCGAGTTCCACGATCTGTGAGACGTCCGCGCGCTCGATGATCTGGAGTGGGGGTGCGGCGGCGTCAAAGAGGGCGTCTACACCCTTGCCGCGCTGCAGGCTCTGCATCACTGACGGTCTGCTGTTACGACTCACGGAGCACCTCCGACGCCAGCGCTCGATACGACGTTGCCGCATCCGAGCCGGTGCTGTACTGCAAGACACTGCGATGGGTGAGGGGGGCGTCGGCCAGGCGGACGCTGCGCTTGATGATGATGGGATACACCTCCTCGGGGTACAGTTCGTGGAGCGCGGCGATCACCTCTCGGCCGTGCGATGCCCGACTGTCATACATTGTCGGCAGGATGCCGCCGATCCGAAGCGTAGGGTTGATGCGCCGCTGTACTTTTCCGACCGTGTCCTTCAGCAGTTGCAGCCCCTTGAGCGCGAAGTACTCGCACTGGACTGGGATGATCACCTCCGTGGCTGCGGCGAGGGCGAGCAGCGTCAGGAGCGAGAGGCTCGGCGGGCAGTCGATGAGGACGGAATCGTAGCGATCCCCCAGTCCTCCGATAGCCGCGCGCAGGAGCGAGTCCCGTCCCGGTTCGTTCTGCAGGTCGATCTCCGCCCCAGCCAGGTCGATGTTGGACGGCGCGAGGTGGAAGCCCATCTGCGTTGGAACGATCGTCCGACCGAGGGGCACGCGCTCGATCAGCGCGTCGTACACGGTGTGCTCCAGGTCCGCCGGGTCATAGCCGCAGCCGAGCGTCGCGGTGGCTTGCGGGTCAAGGTCCACGAGCAAGACGCGTTCGCCGCGTTCCGCGAGCGCCGCCGAAAGGTTCAGGGCCGTGGTACTCTTGCCCACGCCGCCCTTCTGGTTGCTAATGGCGAGCACTCGCATTGTGGGCACCTCCCGCGGCGCCGGCCTCTCGATCATCGGACTCACACTCACCTGTGCACCTCCTGTCTGGTCGCTTTGTGTCCCGCGGGACACATCAACTCGCCGAGCTTACTCCGCCATCCCGGACCAGACAAGCGCATTGGTATTGGGAGCCGCGTATGTTCATGCGATATTTACGACACGGAGGGTTTTCTTTGCGCAGCGGGCGTGGTAAGCGGTTCGTGGTGGCCATACGATGAATGGCAAGGCGTAAAGCGGTAAGGAGGCGATGTGAGCGAGCTACTCATTACGGTGTTGCTGGAGCGAGACGAGGATGACCCCGCGATATACAACGTCAGCGTGCCGGGTCTGCCGGGCTGCATCAGCACGCTTGGGTCGCCGAGCGCGGCGGTGGCGGTGGTCCAGGGCGCCTTGCAGCGCGCCCTGGAGGCGATGAACGCGGACGAGCGGCAGGGGCTTCAGGAGGGACAGGCGGCAGTGCGGCCTGGCGATCTCCCGCCCGGTGCCCGGATGGAGCGCGTGCTGGTCCGTGTTGCCGCTCCGACGAGGAGTCTCTTTCCCGCCGTGTGAACTTCTCACCCTGCGATTTCCGGTAGACTTACCGTCGAGGAGGTCTTCTGGATGCACTGTCCGCGCTGCGATGCCCCAGTGCGAGTGGGAGATCACATCTGCGCCCGCTGCGGTGTTGCGCTCCCAGCCTCGCTGACTCCGGCTGAAGCGTCCTGTCACTCGCCCAGCAGAGCGCCCGTCACCATCGGGCTTGGCGTTTTGACCATCGTCCTGTTGGCGTGTAACGCCCTCGCACTTGCGGCCTCGGTGCCTGACCCCGTTGGGCTGCTGCTCAGTCTTGGGGCGGCGTGCGTTCCCGCGGCGTTCTATAGTGCGCTTGTTCTCTCCGTCGACCGGTACGAGCGCGAGCCCTGGAGCATGGTGCTTGGGGCGTTTGGCTGGGGAGCGCTGGTCGCGACCCTCTTCGCGGGTATCTTCAACTCAATCAATGCCGTCCTTCTTGGTGAACTCTTCGCGGTCACGCTTGGCGCGCCCCTGATCGAGGAGACCCTGAAGGGGATCGCGCTTCTCGGGTTGCTCGTGATGTTCCGCGCGGAGTTCGACAACGTGCTCGATGGTCTGGTGTATGGCGCGCTGATCGGGATGGGGTTCGAGCTAACGGAGGACGTGCTGTACCTCGGCGGCGCGTACCTGGAGCGTGGCCTCGCGGGCCTGGGGGAAGAGTGGTTGCTCCGGCCGGTCCTCACCGGCGCGGCGCACGCGCTGTTCACCGGCACCACCGGAGCGGCCGTCGGTTGGGCACAGGGACGGCACGGGGTGGGCGTACTCCGGTTCGTCGTCCCGGTCGCCGGCTGGGCACTCGCCGTGCTCCAGCACGCCCTGTGGAACACCGGTGCAGTTCTACTCGCGATCAGCCTTGGGGAGGGGTTTCCCGCACCCGCCCGACTGGGCTTGCAGGCACTCGCGTTGCTCGTGCCCGCGACCCTCCTGTTGTATGCCGTGTCACGCGCTGCGCGCGCCCGTGAGTCTCGCATCATTCGCGAGCAGCTCGGTGGGGAGGTAACGGGCGGCGTGCTCACCGCGCAGGAGCACGCGCTTTTGTCCAACACCGCCGCCCGCCGCCGCGCCCTTGCGGATGCCGGGCAGCGCGGGCCCGCAGTGCGCCGTGCGCAGCGACAGTTCTTTCAGGCCGCTGCCGAGCTTGCCTTTCGGAAGCATCATCTCGCCCACGGTGAGAAGCTCAAGGGTGGCCAAACGCGCACCCCTGAAGACGGGTACCGCGCCCAGATCGCCGCAGCCCGCGAGACGCTCGCTCCGCCACGCCCCGCCGATCCATCTCGCGACGGCGGATAGCGTTCCGTCCGTACGCGGGCCCATACCCACCCGGTTTGGGACGAATTGGCTATGGCAGCCCGGCATCCGCAAGGGCGCGGCGGGCTGGCAACCACTGGTTAGCACCGCGAGCGCCCCAATAAAGTTGATCAGCCATGGCGTTCGGCGAAGATATGCGCGATTCAAAGCATCTCCCGTTCCTGTCAGTTGCCTGGCGCGGACGATGCACAGGCCCGCCGCTCTCACTGTATCGAGCTGAATGCCGGGCTGCCATAGCCAATTCGTCCCAAACCGGGTGGGCATGGGCCCGCGTACGGACGGAACGCTATCCGCCGT
>JACDAU010000520.1 GCA_013695265.1 Chloroflexia bacterium | reverse complement strand
GCGGACCTGTACATCCCATACGAGGACGTACACGAGATCCATCCGGAGCGTGTGACCGTGAACGCGGTCAGCGCGGAGATAGAGATGAAGAACTGGCGTGAACAGCCTCTGCAGCGCGGCCACCACGGCGAAGGGCCAACGCGCCCGTAGTGCCTCCCCGCCTCCCCCACCGGATAACAGCCGTGCCAGATCGCGCGAACCGCGCCCCAACATTCAAGGGGATGGGCCGGTGGCGCGGATTCTGGATACCACGCCGCACCCAGGCGCGCCCGGTCGCGGGTCGTGCGCTCACGATCTGCCTGCTTCTGCCGCTCCTGGTGACTGCGTGTGGCGGGGATGCGCGGCACGACCTGGTGAGCGAGGAGCGCAGGTACGACGCGGTATATGTGCCGGGTGGTGGCGATACCGAATCCGGCAGGGCGCACGCGCGCAGGGTGGTGGACGCCGACCCACAGCGCACGACGCTCTCAGAGGCATGGGTGCGGGAGGAGCAACTCCTCGGCATCGTGATCCGCGAGAAGGTCGAGGGGGAAGTGCGGCGCGATATAATGCTCGGGCTCGCGGCGCAGATGGCGGAGACGTTCAAGGACCGCGACGTGGAGGTCATCGCATACGATGAGGAGGCGCACGCGCCGCTCGCCCAGGCGGTATACTCCGCGCAGAGCGGTAAGACGAGCTACGAGAGCGTGCGCTGACTCACCCGAGGAACGTGTGACTCAGACAACTGTACGGGCGTTCTATTAATAGCAGGTGGCGACAGGCGGACCATTTGGTCACGTGCGTCACTCAGGCCGCGGATGCAGTGGCACCGGAACGGCCAGGCGAGGACGAAGGGTGCCCCACGGATGATCCAGTTGCTGCAAACGTTGGCGCGAAGTCCAGGCCCGGAGGGTCCACCGTCCACCTCACCCTCACTAATCCTGCCCGAGGATGCGCCCCGACCGCTCTGGTACCGCGCCGCCGGAGGGCTGGAGCCGCTCCGCCCGCTCTTCACATGGGCGGTGGAGCACGACAAGGGAATCAGGAACTGGGCGCTTGCATTCCTGGGAGCGGCAGGGGCCGCGCTGGTGGCACGCAGTCGTTTCGGGCAGAACCGAGGAAAGTAGACGCGAATGAAGATGTCCGCAATAATTCGTATGCTCATCCTACTCTGCGCGTTCGGCCTGCTCTCGGCGCCCGCGCAAGCGCAGGAGGAGAAGAACCTCACCTGGCGGCGGTATGATGTCGCGCTCGACGTGCAGTCCGACGGCCGCTTGCGCGTCACCGAAACACAGGAGATCGAGTACCTGTCGGGACGCTGGATGAAAGGCGGCCGCAAGATTCCGCTGGACCGGGTGGACGACATATCGGACGTCGAGGTGTCCCTGGTGGAAGAGGGCGGAGGCACGCGGTCGCTCGACGCCCAGACGTACGTCGAAAACGGCGAGCTCCAGATAGCGTGGCAGTACCCCTCTACGAGCGGTGGAGAGTCGCGCACCTTTCAAATCAGCTACGTGGTCGACGGCGTCGTGCGCGTGTATTCAGACAACCAGCAGATCCGCTGGATCGCCGTGCCCGACGAGCGCCGCTTCCCGGTGGAGCAGAGCACCGTGACCTTGCGGCTGCCTGGGGCCGTATCCTTACAGCCCGAGAACCTGGAGAGCTATCCCGAGCGGCTCCGGGGCGAGGAGCGCGCTACGCCGAACGGCGCGGTGTATACGGTCGATGGCCTGCTCGCGGGCGAAGGGTTTGAGATCCGCGCCCAGATGCCAGCAGGCACCATAGCGGGGGCACAGCCACCCGAGTGGCAGGCGGCCGCCGACAGGCAAGACCGCTTGAACGAGACGGTGAAGCCGCGGAATAACGTCGTGCTTCTGGGGCTGGGGCTGCTCATCCCCGTTGTCGGGCTGGTTGGCTTGCTTGGTCTCTGGTTCACGCGTGGCAAGGATCCCGGCGTCGGGCGCGACGCGGAGAGCATCAATCAGCCGCCGAGCGACCTGCCCGCCCCACTTGCCGGCGTCCTCCTCGACGAGCAGGCGGACGTCCAGGACGTGGTGAGCACGATCCTCTCGCTCTCGGAGCGCGGCGTCCTCCGCATCACGCAGGAGGAAAACGCTGAGTTGCTGGGGTCGAACATCGACTACCGTATGGAGCTGATCCAGCCGTACCAGCCTCGGGATCTGCGCGCCTACGAGCGTACGCTGGTCGACACCGTCTTCGCTCTAGGTGATGCTGTGCGACTCTCTGAAGTGCGAGGCCGGTTCATGGCGGCGCTGCCGGTCTTCCGCGACCGGTTGTATGAGGAGGTCGTGCGCGCTGGACTGTTCCGGGCCAACCCGGAGCATACCCGTAAACGATACCGCTCGCTCGGCATCGGGGTACTAGCGCTTGGCATCCTGCTTGGTTGCGTGGGCACCAGCGTACTCTCCGCGTACGCAAGTCCGTTCTTTCTGTTTTTGCCCGCGTTCGGACTCGCGGCGGTGGGCGTTGGGCTGATGGCGCTCTCCCGCGCGATGCCCGTGCGCACGCTCAACGGAGCGGTCGAGGCATCGCGCTGGCGCTCGTTCCGTACCTACCTCGAGCACATTGAGCGCACGCCCGACATCGTCGAGGATAAGGGCGCGTTTGAGCGCTATCTGTCGTACGCCACCGCGTTCAACCTCGGACGCTCGTGGCTCCAGAAGTTCGCATCCGTCGGCGTGCCCGCACCCGCATGGTACGGGCAGGCGGGCGCTATGGATATGGATGAGTTCGGAACAGGTGGGGGAGGCTTCGGTAGGCGGCGCGGCGGCCTTGGCATGGGCGGCGGACCGATCATCTTCGTTCCGCCCTTCGGCGGGGGCCACGGACACGGCGGACACGCGGGAGGGTCCGTGTCCGGCGGGAACGCCGATGGCGGCGGGCTGTTTGACTTCGGCGACCAGCGCGGCGTCCTCGACCAGACCAGTGGCGGCTTCGGCGACCTGCTGGAACAGGCGTCCGACGCGTTCGGCGGCGCGGACTGGGGTGGTGGCGGTGGGGGAGGCTTCGGTGGCGGCGGCGGTGGCGGCGGCGCGGACTTCAGTTAGGAGTAAGAGACGCATCGCATGAGACTTTTGCGGACACTCGCGCTTCTGGTGGCCGCGTGCTGGCTCGCCGCGCCCGCCGCGGCGCAGGAGGCCAGGGAGCTCGCCTGGCGGCGCTACGATGTCGCGCTGGATGTGCGGCGCGATGGACGCGTGCTGGTCACGGAGACCCAGGAGGTCGAGTATCTTTCCGGCACGTGGAGGAACGGCGCGCGCAGTATACCGCTCTCCCGCATCGGTTCCCTGTCCCGTGTGGACGTGTACGAGATCGTCGGGCAGTCCGAGCGGCTCTTGCCGAGTGAGGAGACCGAGGAATCCGGCGAGCGGGCGATCTCGTGGCGATATGCCCCTGCCACCGCGGGCGACATTCGCACCTTCCGCCTCCGGTATACCGTCGAGGGCGTCGTCCGCGGATATCCGGACAACCAGCAGATCCGCTGGATCGCGGTGCCGCCCGACCGAACCTTCCCTGTCCGCCGGAGCACAGTCACGCTCACGCTGCCCGGTGGGGCCGAACCGCAGGTGCTCGCCAGCTACCCGGAGCAGCTTGGCGGGGATGAGACCGCCATGGCGGACGGCGCGTCGTTCCGCGTTGGGGAGGTGCCCGCGGGCGACGGCTTCGAGGTGCGCGCCCAGTTCCCGGCGGGAACGGTAGACGCCCCCGCGCCCGCGTGGCAGGCCAGAGCCGACGTGCTGGACTACCGGAACGAGACCGTGAAGCCGCGCAACAATGCCCTCCTGCTCGCCGCGGGACTGCTCATCGGCAGCCTCGGTCTCGTGGCGCTCATCGTCACGTGGCGCACCAAGGGCAGGGAGCTGCGCCTGCGGCCCGACACCACCCAGTACACTTTCCCGCCGAGCGATCTGCCCGCACCCGTAGTAGGCGTGCTGCTCGATGAGCGGGCGGATGTGCATGACGCGGTCAGTGCGCTGCTCTCGCTGGCCGAACGTGGCCTCATGAGGATCACGGAGAACCCGGCGATGGATGGGGAACCAGACTACCAAC
>JACDAU010000245.1 GCA_013695265.1 Chloroflexia bacterium | reverse complement strand
CTACATATGGGCAGCCTCGCTCCAGCGAAAGCCGAGTATCCACGCCACGAGTGGCCTGAAGAGGGGCACCACATATAGCGGTCACCACCTGAAACGCGGGAGAGCCCTTTTTGCGCGATCGCCTTGTCAACACCCGGCACCTGCTCCAGCTCCTTTCGGTCACGTACCGCGGTTAGCGGTTCGGCAAGGGCGCTGATGCTCCCGGCAGCTTTGCGATACGCTGCGATCTTGAAGACCGCCTCCCCGCGGATCTCCAGCAGGTCCGCAAGGAGCAGAAGAGTGTCCGCCACTTCGCGGTTACTCTGAGGGTGCGGCACGCGAAACTCCTTTACAGCGGCTCGTTTTCCGGCCTCTTTTTTAGGCTCTGCTATAATACCGCAATGCCGTTCGCAGCTTGTAAACCACACCAAACCTAAGGAAAACGGGCTTGATAGATCTCGCCACCACGGCCGAGAAGGTAGTTCAAAACGTCGAGCGGGTCATCGTCGGTAAGCACGCGGAAGTCGAGCTGACCCTCGTCGCGCTGCTGAGCAAAGGGCACATTTTGCTCGAAGACGTGCCGGGGACGGGGAAGACAATGCTGGCCAAGTCTCTGGCCCGGTCCCTGGGTTGCAGCTTCAAGCGAATCCAGTTCACACCGGACCTGCTTCCCAGTGATGTGACGGGTGTTTCGATCTATAACCAGAAAACCACGGAGTTTGAGTACCGACCGGGACCCGTTTCCGCGCAAATCATTCTTGCAGATGAAATCAACCGCGCCACGCCAAAGACGCAGTCGTCTTTGCTGGAGGCCATGGAGGAGCAGCAGGTAACCGTAGATGGCGTTAGCTACCAGCTTCCCGATCCCTTTCTGGTGCTCGCGACCGAGAACCCGATCGAGTATGAAGGCACCTTTCCCCTGCCGGAGGCCCAACTGGACCGCTTCCTCCTGCGCCTCTCGCTCGGGTACCCGGATAAGCAGGACGAAATCACGATCCTGGAAACACAGCAGGAGGTCCACCCGCTGGACTCTCTCGGTCAAGTTGTGGATGCCGCGGAACTGGTGCAAGCGCAAAGCGCCGTCAAGGCTATCTATGTGGACCGGCTAATCAGCGAGTATATCGTTAACATCACCGCCGCGACGCGGGAGCACGAAGATATCTATCTCGGCGCAAGCCCGCGCGGTTCACTCGGGGTGTACCGGGCGTCGCAGGCCCGTGCCGCGATGCACGGACGGGACTTCGTAACGCCTGACGACGTGAAGGCGGTTGCGGTGTCCGTTCTGTCCCACCGGCTGATTCTCAACGCCGCCGCGCGGATGCGCCAGCTGAGCACGGGGGACCTGTTGGGGGGCATTCTCTCCCGCGTCGTTGTGCCTGGCGCACGCACGGTAGCCCGCTAGGAGGCTCCGGGCCGTGAAAGTAGCAGGAGTCCTCGGTCTCGCACTCATCGTCTTTATCTGCGGTATCAGCACGGGATGGCGGCTGCTGTTCAACCTTGCCTGGCTTATCGTCGCGGTCACCGTCTTCGGGTACCTGTGGACGCGGACTGCATTTCGGGGTCTGCGCGTGCTTCGTGAACACCCGCAGAGCCGGGTCCAGGTTGGTGAGCCATTGCGGGAGCGGTTGGGTTTGCGCAACCTTTCGATGATACCGAAGCTGTGGCTTGAGGTGCGTGACGCGGGCAATCTGCCTGGCCGAGGAAACGGGAGTGTTGTGAGCCTGGGAAGTACCTCAGAGAAGAAGTGGCGGAGAAAGACGGTATGTTCGCGCCGGGGACGATTTGTTCTGGGTCCGCTGACCATTACCTCATCGGACCCCTTTGGACTATTTAGCAGGTCAGTGCAGGCAGGGCCACGCTGGGAACTGCTGGTGTTCCCCCAGCTTGTGTCTCTAGCTGACTTCTCGCTACCCGCGTTGGAGTTGCCCGGTGGACAGGTAACGCAGCGGCGGGCGTATAACTCAACGCCGACCGTTTCCAGCGTGCGCGACTACGCGCCGGGCGACAGCCTGAGTACCGTCAGTTGGAAAGCTACGGCGCGCCATCAGAAAATGATGGTCAAGGAGTTTGAGCTTGATCCCGTGGCCGACGTATGGATTATCCTCGATCTCAACCGTCGCCTCCACACGGAGGAGGCAAGCCGTGATCGACAAGTCCCGGCGGATCCCGAGCGACGGTACTTGAACTCCTCGGTCGAGTATGCTGTAACGGCCGCCGCTTCGGTAGCGTCATCGATGCTCGACCGGGGCCGGAGTGTGGGGCTGCTGGCATGGTCAACGGAGAAACTAGTCGTGCCGCCGGACCGCGGCGCACGGCAGCTCTGGAAGATCCTCGAAGCGCTCGCCGTCGTAGAACCGACCCAGGCGCCCCCATTGCGTGAGGTGCTGGTGTCGTACCAGTCGTTCTTCACGGGGAATCACTCGCTGCTGCTAATTACGCCGGATACGAGCGGCAGTTGGCAGGCCGCACTTGATATCGCGGGCGGCCGGAGCCTGCCCGTTACAGCTCTGTACGTCGACGCTACCAGCTTCGACAGCCGCATGCCTCGGCTTATGCCGCAGCAGCGGCAACAACGGAGCCGAATACATTCGTACACCTTGCGCAACGGTGACGATATCGCTGACGTGCTTGGCGGGAGCATTCGGACACGAACGGGGGTGGTGCGGTGAGACGGTATATAGATTCGAACAAGTTCGTGACGAGCGCGCTCTTGCTGATCCTGGTGGGCAGTTTGACGCGCTCAATAGAGCGTGCCCGGTGGACAGATGGGTTGGACGTGCTCTTCCCCATCGCGCTGCTCGGTGTGCTGGCGGGTGTGATCCTCGCCGGCAGCACGATCGGGACGGTGCGAGCGCATGCGGCCGGCGCGCTCATCGGCGGCTTTGTGATCGTCTGGCAAACGGGCAAGCTGCTTCCCGCGTCGGCTCTGGAGCAGGGGAACCGTTTCAGCGTGATGTGGGAGCGGCTGCGGCAGTGGCTCGATGTTTTGCTGCAAGGCGGCGCGAACTACGATCCGTTGCTCTTTGTGCTCACGATGGGCGCGATTGTGTGGTTCCTCGCGTACAACAGCGCCTGGTTCGTGCTCCGGTACGGTTGGGTCTGGTGGGCGCTGCTGCCCACGGGGCTGGTGATGCTGGTCAACCTCGGCTACGCGCCGCGTCCCGCCAGTGGGTTATTCGTGATGTTCTTGCTCGCCGGAATGCTACTCATGATTCATACGGCCCTGATGCAGCGGCACACCCGCTGGCAACAGGAGGGACTTGGACAGGAGGCCGGTGTCGTTCCGCGCATCTTCGTTTTCGGCGCCGTTGTATCGCTGCTCCTGATGGCGATTGCGTGGCAGGGACCGAGCCGCAGCCTCGCGCAAACGGCGCGGACGGCATTCCGCCAGGTTGAGCAGCCGTGGTCGCAAGTTCAAGGCCGATGGGAAAACGCGTTTGCCTTTTTGTATCCCGGTACGGGCGGGGCGGGGAGGGGCGGCATCGGCGGGGGCTTCACCAGCTTCAGCGATTCGTTTGAGCTGGGCGGTCCGCTGCGGCTGGGGAACCGCCTGCTGTTCACGGCAGATGGTGAACCGCGGCAGTACTGGCGAAGCGTCAGTTCTGACACGTATACGGGCCGGAGCTGGACCATCGCTGACACGGTGCGAGCGGATGCCAACACGATGCAGGTCGAGACCCGCCAGCTCGAAAAACGTGCGAGTCAGACCAAGTTTCCGCCGAGCGTGCGGAAGCTGGACCAGACAGTCACCGTGGTCGTGCCCATGCGCAACAGTGTTTTTGGCGCCGAGGCGCCGTTCGTCTTCGACCGCGACGTGGTCTGGCAACTCAGCCCCGTGCAGCGATCATTGAGCATCGCAGTGGAGGGTGGTGCTTTGCCGCAGGAGATCGATGCGCGCCTCGTAACGCAGCGCCTTTCCCCGGTTCGTCGGCTCATCGCAGAGATCGGCACCGAGCGAGTCGCACGCGCCTCTGCGGATCGTGTGGTTCTTCGGCAGATACCCTCCCCGCAACGTGACGAGGGCGCTGCGCCGGAGGCGACCGCATCGCCCACCGCAACGGCGTCCACTGAGCAGGAGGACAACGTCGCGCAGTCCATCTTGGAGCTGCAAAGCGAGCTGGAGCAGCTCCGCGACCAGGGGATCGAAGCGACGTACCAGTACCGGCGCGGGCGATCAGCGGCGCTGCGGTACACGTATTACGAACCGAACCAGGAAGATGTGCTGTCTGTTGTCTCCTCGGTGCCGCTGGGCAAGGGGACGAAGTACGCGCTCACGTCGATCGTCGCGAACCCGACCGACGCGGAGCTCAACGCGCAGAAAACGCCTATGCCCTCCTGGGTGACGGACCGATACCTGGATCTGCCCGACACAGTGACGCCGCGCACACGCGCACTGGCTCGCCGGATCACCCAGGACGCGACCTCGAACCATGAAAAGGCGCGAGCCATCGAGAGCTACCTGCGGCAGATGAAGTACCGCGAGGATATGCCGTTTACCCCGCCGGACCGGGACTTCGTCGACTACTTTCTGTTCGATCTGCGCGAGGGGTACTGCACGTATTACTCGTCCGCGATGGCGGTGCTGCTGCGCGCGGTGGACGTTCCGGCGCGAGTGACTCGCGGCTTCGCACCCGGCAAGTACGACGCCGACCGAGAACAGTATCTGATCACGGAGTCGCAGGCGCATGCCTGGCCGCAGGTGTACTACCCGGACTTCGGCTGGGTAAACTACGAGCCGACGCCTATTCGCGATCTGGTCAGTCGATCCGCGGCCGTGGGCGGTGGGGCGGAATCGAACCAGTACGATGAGAGCTATAACCGTGCGGGGGACGATTACCGCCAAAGGCTGCAAGAGGGCCTCGACGGCAGCGCGGATAGCACGGGAGGAGTCACTGGTGGGATTCCGCTAGCAGTGCGCTTTGCCGTCACAAGTTTGCTTGCGCTCCTGGTGGTGGGACTGCTTGCATACACCATCTCGCGGGTGAGGCTGCGCGGCCTTCGGGGTGCTCGCCGGCAATACGCGAAGCTGTTGCAAGTTGGTGCCGTGCTCGGCGTGCGCCCGGTCGGGAGTCAGACGCCAAACGAGTATGGGACAAGGCTCGGGACTACGCTCCCGAACGCCCGTACGTCCGTCCGGACCATCACGAGCCGGTACGTTGGGGAGGTGTTTGGCAGACAGCAGCATAACACGTCGGACCTGGATGGTGAGTGGAAGCGGGTGGCGTCCGAGGCGGCGCGAACGATGCTGCAGCGGTTCGCATTGTTGCCGCGCTGGCTGCGGGACAGCAGACTGGGTCGGAGGGTGCGCCCGAGATAGCGACGGGCGCTAGCTCTTCTGCTTGCGCGCCTTCTGCTCTTTGTAGAACTTCTTGGTCTTGGGAATCGGCCGATTTTCCAGTGCCTCGCGCTCCCGCGCGTTCTCCTCGCGGATGCCGTCGAGCACTTCCTCAAGACCGGCGAGGTCGTTGTAAATGGTGGTGTCCTTTGCCGCCTCCGGGGCGCGCATCAGCCGCTGAAGGACGCGCAACTGGGAAGTATGTTCGTTGCCGCCCATGCGCTGGGCGAGCGACAGGTACTTGTCCACCATGGCGATGGTCTGCGGCTTCGCCTGGCGGCTGACGAGTTGTTCCTGAAGTCGAGTCATATTCTCGGCGATGTTCAAGGCGCACACTCCCTCGCTACTGTGGCTGCATCTTGCCGTATCCATTCTAGCAGGAACGTGAGCGTCGACTTCGAGCAACGATCAACGTCGCGTGCCTCTTGTTCTCGCCGTGGTCGTTCAAGGGCTATTCACAAGGAGGTGACTCGTATCCTGCCTCAGCGCCTCCTGGCTGCTTCGGTATGTACTCTCCGGCAAGCCAGCTGACGAATCGACCGGAGCGGTCCACGTAGGTTTGGACTGAGTTAGCTGCATATCCATTCGACTGAAGCACCTGCTCGAACCGGTCCAGCTCCCGGCGCAGACCCTCGATAGTCCATGCTTTCACGT
>JACDAU010000219.1 GCA_013695265.1 Chloroflexia bacterium | reverse complement strand
GAGGCGGTCGACCATGCCGGTGAGCACGTCGAACGTTTGCTGCACCGGCTCGGGGGACGTGAGATCAACTCCCGCCTGCTTCAGAACGTCCAGGGGATATGCCGAGCTGCCCGCGCTCAGAAACGCGAGGTAGTTATCGACAGCGTTTGGCTGGCCATCCAGGATGTTGTGGGCGAGCGCGTGTGCGCCCGAGAGGCCGGTCGCGTACTGGTAGACGTAGAAGTTTGCGTACAGGTGTGTCGGGAACTGCGCCCACGTGATGCCCACCCGGTCTGCGTCAATCTCCACCGCCGGACCGTACGCCTCGCGGAACAGAGCAGTCATCAACTCCATCATGGTCTCGGCGGTGAGTGCTTCTCCCCGCTCGACGCGTTCGTGTAGCTCCAGCTCGAAGCGGGCGAGCGTCGGCATCAAAAAGAAGTAGCGATGGAAGTTAGACATCGCCTCGTCGATGATCGCGAGCTGGAAGTCGGGATCGGTGTTTGTTTCCAGCAGGTGCGCGCGGACCAGCGCCTGGTTGAAGTTCGAGGCGACCTCCGCGACGAAGATCGAGTAGTGCGCGTACACCGCTGGCTGCGTCTCGTACGTAAACCAGGAGTGCATCGAGTGCCCAAGCTCGTGTGCCAGGGTACTCATTCCGTGCAGGTCCTCGGTGTAGTTCAGCAGCATATATGGCGGCGTGCCCTGCGCCCCACTGGAAAAGGCGCCGGCGCGCTTTCCCTGGTTCGGGTACTTGTCCGCCCACCGCTCCACTGTCATGCCCCGGACGGCTGGTTCGAGATACCGCTCGCCAAGCGGTTGTAGTCCGTCGCGGATCCATTCGACCGACTGTTCGTATGGGGCATGGGGGGTATTTTTCGAGATTGGGGCGTGGATGTCGTACACGTGGAGCGTCTCATAGCCGAGTGCGCGCCGCCGCACGTCCCAGTAGCGGTGCCACGTCGGCAGGTTGCTCTTGAACGTGCTGATGAGGTTATGAAACACCTCCGCTGGGATGTGATTCGCAGCGAGCGAGGCCTCCAGTGCGGAGGGATAGTGCCGGGCACGCGCGGTGAAGACATCGATTTTCACTCCGGTCGCGAGGCAGCTCGCCATGGCATTGCGGTGTGCGAGGTGGGCGTCGGCGTAGCTTTCCCAGCCGGTGCGGCGGGTCTCGCGATCATCGCTCGACAGCAGCGCGTCGATCGTCCCCTGCGCCACTTCCAGCTCCTGGCCCGTTGCACTGTGCGCCGGGACGAACGTGAGGTCCGCGTCGGCGAGCACGCCGTGGATAGAGGACGCGGAGCGAAACGGGTCTGCCGCCTGGCCGAGCAGCTCCTCCACCTCCGCCGAGCGTACGTGTTGTTGCCGGCGCTCCAACTGATCGAAGTAGTGGGCGTAGCGTTCCAGACGTCGGTCCTCCTGTATCCACCCACGCAGCCGCTCGAAGCCGAGGCCGATCAGCTCCGGTTCCCCAAACGAGATCCCCGCCAGGACGCGGGCGGCGATGCCATTCGCGCGGTCGTCCATCGCCGCCGCCGCCTGGTCGGTGGTGTCTGCTTCGTAGTAGAGCGTCGCGTAGATGTAGACCTTGTCCAGTTGGGCGATCAGGTCTTCCTGGATGCTGAACCAGTCCAGCAGCATCTGGGGACTCGCACCGAGGTGACCACGAAAGCGGTCCACGCCCTCGAGGTTTTCGCCGAGCTGAGTGGCTGCCTCGGCCCAGGCATCATGCGAGGGGAAGACCTGCGTGGCGTCCCAGGTGTCTTGGGGATCGACTTCGCTGCGCTTCGGGAGCGTGACCGGCTGTGTCATACTGATTGCTCCATTGCTTGTGTTGCGGGGTACGGATTGACCGCGGAATCGTACTCGACATTTCCCGGCGTGTCAACGGCGGTTCCGCGCCGCACCGAAGTCTACCAGTATCGCTGAGAAGACGTGGGGTTCCTGGAGGAGGTGGTCCGGAGACCCGAGGACCTCTTGCTGCCCATCCTGGGTCGGGGTTCCGTTCACCGGTCGCTCGCTCCTATTGCATTACCACAGTAATCTGTTGGTGCGGTGAAGCCAGAAAGACGTTGTATACAACGTTTCTACGAAGGCGACCACCGAGCGCATTCCCAAACGGATAGCCTGATTATGCACCAGGCACGCAGGTTGGCCTCATAATCGGCCCCGAGGTCACCGCGAGCCAGCAGGCGCTCGAACGTCGCGTAGGCGTCGGTCTTCGCCCCTTCCTTGCGGTGGGTCTCCGCGAACAGCTTGACGGTCGGGTGCTGGCGGTATGCGCCGTCAGGAAGGCGGTTATGGAGTCGCCGGACCTCGGCTTTCAGCGCCCGGAACCGCTGCCCGAATACTGGATGGTACAGAAGGGGTCAGCCGTTCCGGTACCGCCGCTATGGGGGACCGTCGCGGCTCGATACCCTGTCGGAAGTGACAGCCGCGCATACGCCATGGAGAATTGGGGAACCGTGGTGGTCGCCGGGCATTCTGTAGAGCGCTCGTACGACAGAGGAGATCGGCGTCGTGGAGCGCTCATAGGGCCAGGTCTCCCTGCCTTCCCTCGTACTCCGTCCCTGCCGCAACGGGACACGGCGCCTACGGGGGTCCACGGCGGCGCGTTGGAGGGCACGGAGACCTCCCACGCACTGGGACTTGCTTGGCGGTCCGCCCCAGCCAATCGCCCATGTCGCGGGATGTCGTAGAGACGTCATATATAACGTCTCTACCCCGGCACCGCCACCCGCTCCAGGTTGAGCGCGAGCCACGTGGGGCACTCGTTGTACAGGTTCGTGAGCGTGCGCTTCTTTAAAACCGCCTCGCTCGCCTCCTCAGGGTTCAGCCACCGGTCCCGTTTCTCCACCAGCTCCCGCGCCGCCTCGGCTGTCGCCTCTACATGCGGGTCGCCATCCGGCTCTTTGCCCGGCGGCCAGGGGAATGGGTAGGTCTCGAGTGGGGCCATCAGCACCGACTCCACGATGAGCAGGATGTCGCCCCTGCCCGTGTAGTGCG
>JACDAU010000197.1 GCA_013695265.1 Chloroflexia bacterium | reverse complement strand
GCCGAACGCTACCGCGGCATCGGCGCTCGCTCGGAACTGGCTATTGCCGTTGCGCGACGCGATGCCGTCGAGCGTGTCGAGCAGCGCGGCGGTGGTCCACGCGCCGAGCGGCCAGATGATGATCGCGGGGTGTACCCGATGACGCCACGGCACGCCATTCAGCGCGTTCTTCGCGTACATCGTCCCCTTGTTCGCGCGGAAGAGGGCGTGCCAACCCTTCTGTACGGGCACCGAGATCGTGTCAAGCCACGCGAAGCGCTCGCTCTCTAGCGGTGAAGTCACTGTCCACCCTTGCCTGGTCATCCGGCCCCCCTGCTTCATTATGCGTTTTTGTCTTCCATGAAATGTCTGAGCATAGGATAACAGACGCCGCGCGCATGGGGACCAGGAGGACACGAGAGGCGGCGGGAGAGCGATGGACGCAACGTGCGAAACAGACGGGCGCCGGTGGTTCGTCATCCAGCCGTTCGATACGCATTCCTGTTGCTTGCTTGTTTATTTCAGCGCCGTGAGGGCACGGCATGTCGTGCCCCTTCATGCAAGAGAGCATCGGCGGGTACCGGGACGCGGTCTTTTACCGATGCGACATGGCCGCCACGGAGAGTTGCGCCCTACGACTCAGAAACCGTTGCAGCTTCCGGTTCCGTAGCGGCGACGCATTGGTCGGGAAGGCTATCCGATCCACTCAAGGGTTGGTAGCGCAAGAGGCGCATGCTATTCGCCACGACAAGCAGGGTCGCCCCTGTGTCCGCGAGGATCGCGAGCCACAGACTCGTGAGCCCGAGCAGCGTGAGCCCGATGACGAGCGCCTTCACCGCGAGTGCGAACGCGATGTTCGCCCGGATGATTCGGAGCGCGCGCCGGGACAGCCCGATCACGAACGCCAGCTTCCCCAGGTCGTCGCCCATCAGCGCAATGTCCGCCGTCTCGATTGCGGTGTCACTGCCAGCCGCTCCCATTGCCACGCCAATCGTCGCGGTCGCCAGTGCGGGTGCGTCGTTCACGCCGTCACCCACCATCGCGACCCTGCCGTATGCCGCTATCAGCTCGCGCACGGCACCCACCTTCTGCTCTGGCAGCAGCCCCGCCCGGTGCTCGTCCACGCCCAGTTCTCGCGCCACGGAGCGTGCGGTTCGTTCGTTGTCGCCTGTGAGCATCGTGATGCGGTGGACCCCCGCTTGGCGGAGCTGTTGGAGTGCCTCGCGCGCGAATGGTCGGGGCCGGTCCGCGACCGCTATTGCGCCGTACACCTCGGTGTCACCGCCAACGAGCAGCACAGTCCGCCCCTCGTCCTGCCACTGTTCCACGGTCCCACGCAGCTCATGGGTGTTCACTCCCAGTTCGTCGAAAAGGCTGAGGCTGCCGACGTAGCACGCATGTCCGTCCAGACTGGCGCGAGCGCCCAGCCCGGTGATTGCTTCAAAGTCCGACACCTCCCGCGCCGCAAGTTCGGCCTCGCTCTCGTCGTGTGGATAGAGGTGGATGTGATCCGCGTCGTGATCGTGCGCGTGGTCGCCATGGACGTCGCATGCCCCCATCGCCACCTCGTGTTCGCGACGGTGGAGCACGGCGGCGGCGAGAGGATGCTCCGACCGCTCCTCGATCACTGCGGCGAGCGCGATAAGCTCCTCTGGCTCATACCCGCTGACGGTGCGCACCGCAACGACCTCGGGTCGTCCGGCGGTGAGTGTGCCGGTCTTGTCGAAGGCGACGACTCGTATGCTACCCGCCTGCTCCAGGTGCTCCCCGCCCTTAATCAGCACGCCGAACGCCGAGGCGCGACCCAATGCGGCGACGATCGCGACGGGAGTGGAGATGACGAGTGCGCACGGGCAGCTCACCACGAGCAGGACTAGCGCACGGTACAACCATGGCAACAAGGGCTGACCGGTCAGGGGTGGCACGAGCGCGACGAGCACCGCCGCGGCAAACACGACAGGCGTGTAGTATCGGGCGAATCGGTCCACGAACCGCTCCGTCGGTGCCCGCTGCTCCTGCGCCTCCTCGATGAGGCGGCCGATGCG
>JACDAU010000187.1 GCA_013695265.1 Chloroflexia bacterium | reverse complement strand
GAGCTATATCAAGGCGATACTCTGTCTTCTCGCGTACCATCAGCCCAAGTCCTTCGACAACGATGCGCTAGTCAACCTCAGCAACCACTGGCTCAAGCAAGCGAATAGCAAGAACTACCATCACTTCTTCCCGAGAGCGTACTTGACGAAGAACGGCTGGAATAACTGGAAGGCTAACCACATAGCCAACATCACGATGGTCGACGATTACCTCAATAAGAACAAGATCAGAGCCAAGGCTCCATCGCTATACATGAAAGAGTTCGAGAGGGCCAACCCGAAACTGACTAGGACCATGACGAGCCACCTCATAGACGTAAACGAGTTTGGCATCTGGGAAGACGACTACGACGCGTTCTTCGAGAAGCGCTGTCAGGCGATTTCCAAGGAGCTGACCATGCGTGTGATCCACCAGGACATTGACGAGCGAGGCCAGGAGATCCACACTGACGACTACGGGGATGAGATCGAGCCCGGAGAGGGATACCAACCATGACGGAGGATGTTGCGAAAGGCGTGAGCGCAAGGAAAGGCCGATTGCGTGATGCGACTGTCGGCGGTGAACCTCGAACTAATCTACGCCGATCGGCTGGCATGGATCGCCCTTGAGGAGCAGCCGCGGCTCAGGAACACGGGGCTTCTCGCAACCTACGTGCTCATGAATGTTGTCCCCACGCTCGTGGGGGTGGACCGAGACTCGGTCACATGGAGTCAGGCGTGCGATGCAATGCGACGGTGAGGGGGCCAGCTCAACGCCGGTCCCCTGTACAAGTGATGGAGTACTTAGTTCGCGGACCTCTGGTGACGCTCCCTAGATTTGGACGAACACTATGTCGTCCGCTTCGCTCGCAGGCACCGTGTCGAGGATCCACGCAATGACCGCAGCCTGGTCTGTCCGGTAGGCGAAGTCGACGCCAGCACAGTTCCCGTTGAGGCCGAAGGACGTCACGCCGACGATCGTGTTCGAGCTGTAGCCGCCGTAGAAGACAGGCCCGCCCGAGTCACCGAAGCACGTGCCCCCGCGGTCCCTGCCGTTCCCATTAAGCTGGAGGTTGAAGCCGCCCGTCAGCGCACTCCTCAGATTCGTGAGACGAGAGGTGGCCATCAGCCGCGAGCGATATGATTCAAGGAACACGGGGTTGACCCTGGTCAGGCCGTAGCCGCTGGACGTGAACGTAAGGTCCTGACGGCCCCGCCGGGTGGCCAGCCTGTCGAGCGAACCGGCCTGCGCAAGGACGCCATACTCGGCGAGCGTGATGGGTTGGTCCAGGATGACGAGGCCCGCATCGCGTGTATTCGGAAAGCTGGCGAAGCCATCGTACCCGTAGTTGTACACCTCGTCGGACGTGGCGCATGTCACACCCAGGGTGCCAGCGGCGCAGGTCTCGGGATAACCCGAAACTGGGTCAACTTCCGTGTCAGGATCGTAGTTGGCCCCGGCGTCCTGCTGGAAGTAGACGCGGGCTGTCGTCGCGCCATCCGTGCAGTGACCGGCGGTCAGGAACACCGTGGATGTGAGCAGTGAGCCCGAACACCGCCCGATGAACTCGCCAGCTTCGTCGTAGAACACAACCAGTCCAACAAACGGGTGTTCGTTGTCCTCGACATAGTTGCCGGTAATGGCTTGGGCTGAGGACGCCGTGGCGGCGAACAAGCCGAGGACGATGATGAGCAGGGTGAGGATCCTTCGCATGCAGTTCTCTCCTTATTGCGTTGGTGCGCCAAACCCCAACGGATCGGCACGAATGCGCCACTATAGCACGCGAGTGCGGACATGCCCAAACGTATCGGCGAAGTGCGGTCTGGGAAAAGTCCTTACGGGGAACACGAAAAACCAGTGGTATGAGAGCGGTCTGATACCACCTGCGGCTCAATAGTAGCGCACCTGTCATTCCGAGCCTGCGAGGAATCCGTGGTCAGGGCTACGGATCCCTCACGGAGTTCGGGATGACATGCATCAAGGCTCAAGCGGATTGCGTATGAGTCTCCACGGGGAAGGTAGGTGCGGGCGGTTATCCCAGCTCGGTCATCGCCTTTTCCAGCGCCTCGCGCGAGGGCCGGAGCGTCTCGGCGGGCAGGTGCGCGAGCGGAGTTTGCGGCAAGCGCGCGAGCTTCGGCAGGGGTGGTCGGCTCTCGTTGATGTACAGCAGCCCCGTCACGAACTCCTGGCTCGCCTGCGCGCCATCCAGGAGCCGTAGCGCTTCCATCCGGTTCGTCGGGTCGTACTCCTCGTGCAGCTTGCGGAGCTGGATCACCGATCCGTCGTGCATTGCCACCTCGCGCACTGTGCCCGGCTCGTAGTCGACCGTGATCTCCTCGCGCTTTGGCACGACCGTGATATCGTGCAACTGCTCCTCGTGCTGCTTGCCATACGGGTAGCTCTTCGTCGAGTCCTCGTGGTTGTTAAACGTCACGCACGGGCTGATGATGTCGAGCACCGCCGTACCCTGATACGAGATCGCCGCCTTGAGCAGCGAGCGCACCTGCTTCGCGTCCCCCGCGAACGAGCGCGCGACAAAGCCACAGTCCGCGACCAGCGCCTCAATGCACAGGTCAATCGGCGGCAGCTCGTTCAACCCCGCGTACTTCAGCGTCTGCCCCTGGTCCGCCGTCGCGGAGAACTGCCCCTTCGTCAGCCCGTACACGCCGTTGTTCTCGATGATGTACACCAGCGGCACGTTCCGGCGGAGCATGTGCTTGAACTGCCCCAGCCCGATGCTGCCGGTGTCGCCATCGCCGCTCACGCCGATCGCGAGCAGTTGGTGATTCGCGAGCGTCGCGCCCGTCGCCACGCTGGGCATCCGGCCGTGAACGGCGTTGAAGCCGTGCGAGCGGTTCATAAAATACGCGGGCGACTTGCTGGAGCAGCCGATGCCGCTCATCTTGATGATCCGGTGGGGCGCAAGCGATAGCTCGAACGCGACCGCCATAATCTGGCTGGAAATGGAGTCGTGGCCACAACCGGCGCAGAGTGTGGAGACGTTGCCGCGATAATCGGCCTTCTCCAAGCCAAGCCGGTTCGCTTTTCCGCTGGTTCTCGCCTCGACCGCCATCAAGCGTTCTCCTGTTCCTGTATCGCGTCCACTACTAGCCGCGCCGAAAGCGGCAACCCATCGCAGTGTGCTACCGAGCGCACGCGCGCGGCCAGCTCGGGCAGCTCCATGCGCACGATCTGGCACATCTGCCCATCGTGGTTCAGCTCCACGATGTACACCCGCTCGTGCGCGGCGATGAACTGCCTCAGGCTCTTCTCCAGCGGCAGCGCGCGCAGCCTCAGGTAGCTCGTGCGCATACCTTGCCGCGCGAGCTGGTCGCGCGCCTCGTACACCGCTGGCCGCGCCGAGCCGTACGTGATCACGCCGACCGTTGCGCCCTCCACCATCTCGATCAGTGGCCGGGGGACCAGCGTGCGCGCCGTGTCGTGCTTGCGCTCGAGCCGTGCGAGGTTCTGCTCCCAGTCGTCGGGACGCTCGCTGTACACCGCGTCCTCGGTATGACCCGTGCCGCGCGCGAAGTACGCCGCGAGCGGATGCTCCGTGCCGGGAAGCGTGCGGTAGCCGATACCATCACCGTCGACGTCCTCGAATCGCTTGAAGCTGCCGAGCCGCCGGAGGTCGTCCGCGCTCAGTACCTTACCACGATCCATCGGGCGGTTCGGGTACGCAAACGGCTCCGTCATCCACAAGTTCATGCCAAGGTCCAGGTCGCTGAGCACAAATATCGGCGTTTGCAAGCGATCCGCCAGATCGAAGGCGGCGTAGCCGAACTCGAAGCACTCCGCGACCGACCCCGGCAGCAAACACACGTGCCGGATGTCCCCGTGCCCGAGAAAGTAGACCGCAAGCACGTCGCCCTGCGAGACGCGGGTCGGAAGCCCCGTGCTCGGGCCGATGCGCATCACGTCCCAGATAACGCCGGGCACCTCCGCGAAGTACCCCAGCCCGGCGAACTCCGTCATCAGCGAGATGCCGGGGCCGGAGGTGGCGGACATCGCCCGCGCGCCTGCCCAGCCCGCACC
>JACDAU010000180.1 GCA_013695265.1 Chloroflexia bacterium | reverse complement strand
GCGAAAGATCGCATTTCTCGGGGTTCGTAACGCTTGCCGTAACGATAGTTGGACGATCACGCGGTATGGTACAGTCGAAGGATACTGGAGGGAAAGCATTATGGCTGTGCAAGGCGGGAGCTGGTCCAGCTTCATCAGGCGGCGCAGGCGAGACGAGGGATCGTCGCCGTCCGTGCTCGCCGAGCGATCGCGGCCGATAGAGACTCCGCCGCTCGACATAGCCCCAAACGATCCCATTGTCGCCTATTTTCAGAACAGCTCCGGCGTCGTCGATATCGAGCACCTGCACCTGGACTCACCCGCGCTTGAGGCGATGAAAGCTGCGTCCGTCCGCATGGTCGTGCCGCTCGTCAGCCAGGGGGAGCTGATCGGTTTGCTGAACCTCGGCCCGCGGCTGAGTCAGCAGGAGTACTCCGCGGACGACCGCGCGCTGCTCAACAACCTCGCGACCCAGACCGCGCCCGCCGTCCGCGTCGCGCAGCTCGTGCGCCAGCAGCAGGCGGAAGCCCAGGCGCGTGAGCGCATAGACCAGGAGTTGCGCGTCGCCCGCCTGATCCAGCAGACGCTCCTCCCGAAGCGGTTGCCCGAGATGGCCGGATGGCAGCTCGCGGCACACTATCAGCCAGCTCGCGCGGTCGGCGGCGACTTCTACGACTTCCTGGAGCTGTCGGACGGGCGTCTCGGGCTCGTCGTGGGCGACGTCACAGACAAGGGTGTGCCCGCCGCGCTTGTGATGGCCTCCACCCGCAGCGTGTTGCGCGCGGCGGCATCGCGCTTGGAGTCGCCCGGTGAGGTGCTGGAGCGCGTGAACGACCTCGTGTATCCCGATATACCGCCGAACATGTTCATCACGTGTATGTACGCTATCCTCGACCCCGACATGGGGAAGCTGGTGTATGCGAACGCGGGTCACGACCTGCCATACCACCGGCACGGCGCCGACGTCGCGGAGCTGCGGGCGCGCGGCATGCCGCTGGGGCTGATGCCGGGCATGTCGTACGAGGAGAAGGAGACCACTCTGGCGCCGGGAGATACCGTGCTCTTCTACAGTGATGGCCTTGTCGAGGCGCACGACCTGCGGCGCCAGATGTTCAGCTTCGGGCGTCTCCAGCGGCTCATAGCGGAGCACGAGCAGACGGCCGTTCCGCTGGTGAGTTACCTGCTCCACGAGCTGGAGAAGTTCACCGGAGCCGCCTGGGAACAGGAAGACGACATCACCCTTGTGACGTTGCAGAGATCGGAGGCGAGTATGACGGCAGGCCCGGCACGGCAAGAGGACGGCAATGCATCGTCCGGCGATGACCGGTTGCTGCTCACGGAGTTCCGGATCCCGAGCGAGCTTGGCAATGAGCGGATCGCGATGCGGCAGGTGGCGGAGGCGGTGAAGGACCTCGATTTGTCGCAGAAACGCGTGGACAAACTCAAGACCGCCGTCGCAGAGGCGACGATGAACGCGATGGAGCACGGCAACAAGTTCCGGCCCGAGGTGCCCGTGCTCGTTCGGGTCTTCGCATCCCGCGCCTCGCTCTCCGTCGGCATTACCGACCAGGGCGGTGCACCGTCGGATGTCCATGCTCAGACACCCGACCTCGAGGCGAAGCTGGCGAATCTGCAGACCGCGCGCGGCTGGGGCCTGTTTCTGATCGAGAACATGGTGGACGAGCTGCACGTAACGAGCGATGAGCATACCCATACGGTTGAGCTGGTCATAAATCTAGGAGGAGAGGACAATGGCAGTTAGGCAGCTGGAAGTCCATGTGCGCCAGAAGCCGCGCGTCGCGATCGTCGACTTGCACGGCGAGATCAACTCCTTCGCGGAGGCCGCCTTGCAGCAGGCGTATGCAGAAGCGGAGGCTTGGAACCCGGAGGTGATCCTGCTCAACTTCGAGCACGTGGATTACATCAACAGCACCGGCATAGCGCTCATCGTGAGTATGCTGGCGAAGGCCCGTGCCTCCCGCCGCCGGCTGCTCGCAAGCGGCCTTAGCGAGCACTACGTGGAGATCTTCGAGATCACCCGGCTCGCGGACTTCATGAGCGTCTTTTCTACCGAGGCGCAGGCGCTCCGTGAAGTACCCGCGGCGACGTAGCAACGACCACTGCGCTCGACGCGGCACAGTTGGAAAGGGACAGAAGGAGGAACAGGCCATGAACCAGGCGCAGGTAACACTTAGCGTGCGACACCCCAGCCCGAAGGTGGGCGTCATAGACGTGCGCGGCGACCTGACCGCGTTCGCCGAGGACGCCCTGATGGATGCGTATAAGGGGGCCACGAGGAACGGGGCGCGCAACATCGTGCTGAACTTCGAGGGACTGGAGTACATGAACAGCTCCGGCATCGGCCTGCTCGTCACGCTGCTCATCCGCATCAATCGCCAGAAGCAGAAGCTGCTGACGTGTGGCCTCAGCGAGCACTACGTGCACATCTTCGAGCTCACGCGGCTTAACGAGGCCATCGGCATGCATGAGTCCGAGGCCGATGCGATCGCCGCAAGTACGGCGTAGCGGAGCATACGGACCCTTGTAGTCTCAAGTAGTTCACCAACATCGGATCCAACACCCGTATATTCAGCAGGTAGGTGCGATCGTGAACACAGAATCCGAACAACCTGACGATGCGACGACCCAGGATGCTAACCCTCAGCCGGCGACGAAGCAGCCACGCGACGCCGCGTACTGGGCACGGTATACGGAGAGGATGACCGTCTTGAACGTGCCTGAAGGCGCAACAAACCGGAATGTGGAAGGGCGCCGGGCGCTCAGTCCGTTGCAGGGTTTCGGCAAGCTATGGCAGAAGACGTACAAGGTGCGCCTTGAGGGCGCGGACGTCTCTCCGCAGGAGGTCATTAGGATATGGAAGCAGGACTTCCCGAAGTTCTGGGGTGCGACCACGATGGGCAACCGCTTCTACGCGCCAATCGGCGGGCTCACACCCGGCGAGGTCGTGCTCATAAACGCCGACACCCCCGGCGGCGGGAAGATGTCAACGGGCATCATGGTGATGTACGCGGATGATGAGTCGTTCACCTTCATGACGCCGCAGGGCCACCCCTTCTCCGGCTGGGTCACGTTCAGCGCCTACGAGGCGGGCGGCGCGACGGTGGCGCAGGCGCAGGTGCTCATCCGCCCGAACGACCCCCTCTACGAGGTCGCGATGCCGCTGGGCCTGGGCAGGTCGGAGGATAAGATCTGGCTGCGCACGCTCGAAGCGCTCTCCCGGCACTTCGGGGTGGACGCGCCCATAGAGATGAAGGCGACGGTGGTGGACCGCAAGCTCCAGTGGTCACAGGCGCGCAACATCTGGCACAACGTTATTTTGCGGACTGTGGTATACACGATGTGGGCTCCCACGCGCCGCGTTCGCGAGCTCGTCGGCCGGCGCATCCCGCGGTATCGGGTATAGAGGCGCGCTGCGCAGGCGGGGGTGCTCGCCAGAAAGTAGGAGGCTTGTGAGCACGGCCATCAGGGAGATGACGAGCCGACCTTGCTACGATGCGGTGGTGGTCGGTGCGGGGCCGAACGGGCTATCCGCAGCTATTACGCTCGCGCAGGCGGGTCGCTCGGTCCTTGTAGTCGAGGCCGAGGAGAGCGTCGGCGGCGGCGCGCGCTCCGGCGAGCTGACGCTGCCGGGCTACGTCCACGACCTGGGGTCCGCGATCCACCCGCTCGGCGCGGCCTCGCCGTTCTTCAACAGCCTGTCCCTCGCGGAGCACGGGCTGGAGTGGGTCCACCCCGACGCCCCCCTCGCACACCCGCTCGATGGCGGGATCGCGGCGGTGCTGGAGCGCTCCGTCGATGAGACGGGGTACACGCTCGGGCCGGACGCTGCCGCCTACCGCCGGCTCCTGGGGCCGCTCGTCGCCGCGTGGGATGATATCGCGCCCGTCCTGCAGGGGCCGCTCGGCGTTCCCCGGCATCCGATCGCGCTCGCGCGCTTCGGCGTGCTGGCGCTCCGCCCCGCCACGATGCTCGCGCGCTCCGTGTTCGATGGCGAGCGCGCGCGCGCGCTGCTGGCGGGGAACGGCGCGCACTCACTGCTCGCGCTGGAGCAGCCGATCACCGGGGCGTTCGCGCTCACCCTGGCGGCGCTGGGACATGTGGTTGGCTGGCCGTTCCCGCGAGGCGGCGCGCAGAAGATTGCAGACGCGCTCGCGTGGCGCCTCGGGGAGCTCGGCGGGGAGATCGTCACCGGCGCGCGTGTCTCCTCGCTCGATGAGTTGCCGCCGTCGCGCGTGATCCTCTGCGACCTGACCCCGAACGGGCTCCTGAAGGTTGCCGGAAGCCGGATTCCGCCGGGGTTTCGGCGCAAGATGGAGGGCTATCGCTGGGGGTTAGGCGCCTTCAAGGTGGACTGGGCGCTCGACGGACCTATACCGTGGAGCGCCTCGGACTGTCTACGCGCGGGCACGGTTCACGTCGGCGGCAGCATGGAGGAGATCGCGCTGGGAGAGCGAACCACTTGGAATGGGGGACACGCGGAGCGCCCGTTCGTGTTACTCGCCCAGCAGACGCTCTTTGATGCCACCCGTGCGCCGGAGGGCAA
>JACDAU010000160.1 GCA_013695265.1 Chloroflexia bacterium | reverse complement strand
GCACGAGACCCCGGACGTGCTGCGAGGGCACGGCGCCGACGTGCTGCACGGCGAGGCACGCTTCCTCAACTCCCACGTGCTCTCCGTCGACGGTGTGTGCTTAACGGCGCGCCGCTTCGTGATCGCCACCGGCGCCGATCCGGTGCGGCCCGACATCTCCGGTCTGGGCGTCGTCCCCTACTTCACGTATCAGACCCTGTTTGCGCTGACGGATCTACCCCGGACGGTTCTCGTAGTCGGCGGCGGATCGATCGGGGTGGAGATGTCCCAGGCCCTCCAGCGGTTGGGCGCGCAGGTGACGCTGCTCCACCGCGGAGAGCGCATCCTGCCCGTTGCGGACGCCGAGGCGAGTTCTGTGCTGCATAGCGCACTTCAGCGGGAAGGCGTCGATGTTCGGACTCGGAGCCCGGTCGAGGAGGTTACGGCGGCGGGGGGATCGGTCCGCGCGATCGTGCGCGGGCAGCCGGTCGAGGGCGACGCGTTGCTTGTCGCGACCGGTAGACGACCGCGATTGCGAGGGCTGGATCTGGAGCGCGCGGGCGTGGGCGCGAGCGAGCGCGGCGTCGAGGTTGATGAGATGCTGCGCACGAGCGCACGCCACATCTATGCCGCCGGCGACGTCACGGGCTCATACCAGTACACGCACTACGCCGGATGGCAGGGCTTCCTCGCGGCCCGAAACGCGCTGCTGCCCGGTACGATGCGCGCCGCCCGAAACTCGGTCCCCTGGGCAGTGTTCACGGACCCGGAGATCGCCCAGGCCGGTCTCACAGAAGAGCAGGCGCGCGAGTGCGGCGAGAAGATCCGCGTCTACCGGCGTCCGGCGGAGCGCATCGACCGAGCCCAAACGCTCGGCGAGACGGAGGGCTTCCTGAAGTTGATCGCACGCCCTGACGGAACACTTCTAGGTGCGGTCGTGGTGGGCGGTGCCGCGAGCGAGGTCGCGAACGAGCTTGCAGTCGCGTTGGAGCAGGGTCTGAAGTTGAGTCAGCTTGCGCGGAGCATCCACATCTACCCCACGTACGGGATCGCCATTCAGCAAGCCGCTTCGGAAGCCGTCACCGCAGGCACGCTTCGGGGCTGGCGCGGCCGGACTCTGCGCGCGCTGGCAAAGTGGCTGCCCTGAGCCGCGAGGCGCGGAAACCGCAGGCCCATGGCAGGTAGGATCCTCGTGCTCCTCCGCAAGCCCCAGTCCGCCCTCGTGAGCCCCGAGGAGATCCGGTGGTCCAGCCGACCGCTCTATGCTGAACTGTGGCGTTCACGGCTTCGGGGCGGAGCGCGGAAACCCGCTCGATGTCCGTACGGTGTAGACTATGCTACGAACGCTGGCTGGAGCCAAGCGGCCCCGTCACTCGGAGTTCTTGAGGGATCCCGGGTCTGGTGAGCGGATCCCTCCCCGCGTTCGGCATGACACTACACCACCGGTCGACCGGACGGCGTATGATACCCGTTCGTGCGCCGGGTTGAAATACCATGTTGTGACGGCGCAACCAGGAAAGGCATGCAGTGTGAGCGACACGCTACCGGGCCTCGCGCCCGAGGTTCATCTGGTTGACCAGCACGGCCGGGCGGTCTCGTTGCGGCACTGGCGGGGCCAGCCTCTCCTGCTCGTGTTCCTGCGCTGGCTCGGCTGAGTGCCATGCAGGGAGCACCTCGCGCAGTTGCGCGAGCACGGGGAGGAGATCGCCGGGCTGGGCGCGGTGGTCGCTGTCACGTTTGAGGATCCTCCGCGGATACGGCGCTTCGTGGAGCGCGAGCGGATACCGTTCCCGGTGCTCAGCGACCGTGATCGCCGGGGGTACGCGGCCTTCGGGCTGGGGCGCGCTAACCCCGGCGAACTCTGGACGCTGAAGTCGCTGCGCGCGTACGTGCAGGGCGCCTTGCGAGGCCGTCTTCCTGCGTCCCCCTTGGGGGATGTCGCGCAGCTCGGGGGCGACGTCGTACTGGATCCGGGCGGCAGGGTGGTGTGGATCCACCGGAGCGCGGAGCCTGCGGACCGTCCGGATGTGCGCACCATCGTGCGCGCGCTGCGCGACGCCGGTTCTTCCTCCGCCGGCGAGACTGCCCGATGAAGGCGCGGGGAGGCTCCGGACGGGCGGGGAAGACCGCGATATATGACGGTGAGCTCGGGTCCGTCCTACCCGCGCTCACCTGCGGCCAGGTGGGCGTCGTGATCGTTGTCGCTCTCGTGAGCCTGCTGCTTTCCTTCCTGTTCGAGCGGCTGTTCGGGGCGCTAGTGCCGCTCGACCCCGAGGCGATCCGGGCCTGGCTGCGCGGCTGGGGGGCGGGGGCGCCTGTTATCTATATCTCGCTGATGGTCCTCGCCATCGTGCTCACACCGCTGCCGTCGGTGCCGCTGGACATCGCCGCGGGGCTTGCCTTCGGGCTGTTCTGGGGCACGGTGTACACGCTGATCGGCGCGGAGCTGGGAGCGCTTCTCGCGTTCGGACTCGCCCGACGCTGGGCGCGCGGCTGGGTGGTGCGCCGCCTCGGCGAGCGGCGGGCAGCTACGGTCGATGCTCTGACGCATCGAGGCGGCGGGCGCGCCGTGTTCCTGATGCGGCTGCTGCCCGCGTTCAACTTCGACTGGGTGAGCTACGCCGCGGGACTCACCGCGCTACCTTTGCGCACCTTCGCTGTCGCCACGTTCCTCGGTATGATCCCGCCTGTGATCGCGATCGTCGCCGTGGGCGCCACCCTCGTCGAGGACCCGGCGCGAGCGCGACTAATCTTCGGCATGCTGCTGCTCGCGTGGGGCATGCCTTTCGTATGGTGGCTGCGCCCCCGTTCGGGCTGAGGGTCCTACGCGGGGTTGAGTGCCCGTAACACCTTGGGTGTCAGCAACCATTGAAGCTCACCCGTGCCCGCCAGCACGTCCTTAGCGATGGTGATATGTCCGACGCCGCCCTTCTTGAACGCAAGTAGTGGCGCTCCGTGCCCGCCGCTCAAAAAGTGCGCAGCCAGGGCGTGTAGGTCCGGCTCGTGACCGATAAGCGCGACGGACCCCAAACCATATCGCCGCAAAACATCCGCGACCTCATCCGGTGCGTGCCCGGACTCCAGGCCATCGCAGGAAGTCGGTGGTGGCCAGTGGGCGACGTGCTGCAGGATCGTTGCGGTCTGCCAGGCGCGCGTGAATGAGCTGCTGAGGATGAGCTCTACGCGCGGCACGAGCCGCCGCAAACCGCGCGCGGCGGTCCGGAATCGCTCCGCGCCTTCTGCGGTGAGTGGCCGCTCGCGGTCATCCGGCCAGCGCTGGGCGTCGCGGGTGAACGCGACGCCGTGACGGACCAGGTATAGATCCAAGGGTACGCCTCCTGTGTGCCTACCGTTCGCCGCTCATCCTCGGCCGGGCACGAACGACGAAGTGCACTTGTCCATCTGCTCTGGTCGCGGTGCAGCGTTGCCTCCGCCCAGCCGAGTACGGCTGACTGCTCTCGATTGACCTGCTCTGTGCAGTGGAAGTAGTATACCGGCACATAGCACGACCCGTCGAAGAACGATTCGTATCGGAGGAGGCAGCCGCCATGCAGTTCGGAGCCGCGATCTGGCCCTTTCAGTGGTATCCACCCTACGACGACGCGATCCGGCGCGTCGCCCGGTTGGGTTTCAGCAACGTGGAACTCATCGCGTGGGACGCCGGTGCACTCGACGAGTACTACATACCCCAGCGGGTGGCAGCGCTCAAGCGCCTGCTTGCCGACGAGGGGTTGTCGCTCTCTGAGTTCGTGAGCACGCCGGCGGGCGCCGGATCGCTGGATCCGCGGCGGCGTGCGGAAGCTGTGGAGTACTTCAAGCGGGTGGTGGATACCGCCGCTGCTCTCGGCGCCACCATGGTCAATTCGGTTGTTTCAACGCCGTTCGACCTGTCCTTCCCCGTGTTGCTCGAGCTTCCGGAAACGCAGGAGGTCACGGTCGACCTGCCGCGCGGACTGGACTGGACCAATGGCTACCAGGCATATGTCGAAACGTTGCAGCAATGTTGTGCACTATGTGACGACGCCGGACTTCGGTACGCGCTGGAAACCCATCCACATCGCTGGGCCACGACGGCCCTCTCCATGCTGCGGCTCATCGAGGACGTGGGATCCCCAGTGCTCGGCGCGAACCTTGATCCCAGCCACCTCTTTCCCTGTGGTGATCTGCCGCAGGTGGCGGTATACCAGCTCGGGACGAAGGTGTACCACACACACTTCTCGGACAACGACGGGCAAACAAACGCGCACTGGCGTCCGGGGAAGGGGAAGATCGACTGGTCGGCCACGTTGCAGGCGCTTCAGGATATCGGCTACGACGGCGTCATCTCCATCGAGCTTGAGGATGTTCCGGGTCGTGCCAGCAAGGGCAACCCCGTAGCGGGCGAGGCCTTCGACCACGAGAACCTGGAGACGATGCGCTATCTCAGTGCCCTCGCCGGGACGCTCGGGATCGATGTCAGTTGAGTGGGCGAAAAGCATGACCAATGTGTGGCGAGCAATGAGGTGCTTGTGGCGGGAGTTGGCATCAGCCGCACCTGAGTTCGCACTTCGAAACAGGGACGTTCACTAAGGTGGGAACCTGGCTATCGCCACGGGAGTATGGGACTCACCCGGCTCTGAGTGCAGGCAGACCAGTGGACTCTTTGCGGTTCACTGTCTCCACCGACCCAGTTGACCAACTTCACGGTACTCAGTAAGATAACGACACGCTAGGGGGGCAGCGCGACGGGAGAGGTAATGAGCGACAGCAGCACATTTACGGGCAGGCTTCGAGGACGGCGCGCCATTGTGACCGGCGCAGGCTCCGGCATAGGGCGAGCAATTGCTCTTCGTTTTGCCGCAGAAGGTGCGAGAGTGCTGGTCGCGGATGTTGATGAAGCGGCGGCTGCACGCGTCGCAGATGAGATTGCGGGGAGCGGGTTCAGCCACCGGGTGGAAGTGTCACTTGCTGCTGAGATGTTGGCGCTCGTCGAGCGTGCCGAGGTGGAGTGGGACGGCCTGGACGTTATGGTGAACAACGCGGGAGTCGGGGTCGCGGCGACCACGCCAGAGACGGATGAAGCCGACTGGGATCGGCTTATGGACATAAACTTGAAGGGAACGTTCCTGGGAATGAAGTACGCCATCCCAGTTCTCCGTGATTCCGGCGGGGGATGCGTGATCAACATCTCCAGTGTCGCGGCGATCGTGGGCGTGGCCGAGCGTGCCGCATACTCCGCGGCGAAGGGCGGTATCCTCGCGCTCACCCGTGCCGCCGCGATCGATCATATCGCGGAGGGGGTGCGCATCAACTGCATCTGTCCCGGAACTGTTGATACTCCGTGGGTGCGGCGTATCACCGAGGGTCTTCCCGACCCAGAGGCGGCCCGTGCTGCGATGCGAGCCCGGCAACCGCATGGGCGGCTCGTGAGCGCGGAGGAGATCGCTGCGATGGCCGCGTACCTTGCGTCTGACGAGGCGGGATCCATCGTGGGTGCCGCGATGATCGTCGATGGAGGATTGACCGCCCGATGAAGGTCTCACTCTTCGTGACATGTGTTGGCGATCAGTTTGGTCCGGGGGCCGGAGTAGCGGCAGTACGCTTACTGCGCGCCGCCGGCAGCGAAGTGAACTTTCCCATGGGACAGACGTGCTGCGGACAGCCAGCCTACAACGCGGGATATCACGACGAGGCCCGCGCCATAGCGAAGCACTTTCTGAAGACCTTCGAACGCTCGGAGTATATCGTTGCGCCAAGCGGATCGTGCGGCGCGATGGTGCATCACTTTGCGGAGATCTTCCGAGACGACGCGCCGAATTTGCGACGCGCGTGGGCCGCCGCCGAGCGGACCTACGAGTTGACCCAGTTCCTCGTGGATGTCCTAGGAGTGCAGCGGACGGGCGTGGATCTTTCAGGGGTGCGCGTCGCGTATCACGACTCTTGTCACGCGATGCGCAATATGGGCGTGCGCGATCAGCCGCGCGCTCTGCTCCGGGCTGCGGGCGCGGAGCTGGTCGAGTGGGATCAGACCTGCTGCGGTTTTGGCGGCCTGTTCAGTGTGAAAATGCCGGAGATCTCCAGCGCGATGATGAGCCGCAAGCTCGACAGCCTGGGGGCAGCAGGGGAGGAGCAGCCCGTGGATGTCCTCACATCGACGGACCTCGGCTGTCTGTTGCAACTCGGCGGCGGGCTGGAGCGTCGCGCGCTGGGTCCGAGATGGGCGCACGTCGCGGAGTTGCTCGATCCCTCTAGCGACATATCCCAAAAGCTACAAACACAAACTCGCACTCGGGTATCACCGTGATGGTCACGACGGTGCCGGGAGCCATGCCGTCCGACTGCGGGCACAGAAGGTGGAAATGAAGCTGGAGATTAATGAGTTTGGCACGGCGTCAAAGCGTTTTCTGCTCAACCAGGAGTTGCGTGGCGCGACGATGCGCGGCACAGAGAACTGGAACGGGAAGCGGGCGACCGCGTACGGTGAGCTAGAGGACGTCGAGGCGATGAAGCAGTACGCCGCCACTGTCAAGGACCACACGCTAGCCCATCTCGATCACTACCTCGCGCTGCTCGCGGACAATATCGAGCAATGCGGCGGTCACGTCCACTTCGCTCAGGACGCGCACGAAGCACGTGAGGCGGTACTCGGCGTCGCACGGGCGTGCGGCGCGCAGCGGGTCGTGAAGTCCAAGTCAATGCTGTCCGAGGAGATCGAGCTCAACGAGGCGCTGGAGCACGCGGGAGTCCGCGTCGTGGAGAGCGACCTCGGCGAGTATATCCTGCAGATGGAGGGCGAGCACCCGAGCCACATGGTCGGCCCCGCCATGCACAAGCCAAAGGAGGAGGTGCTCCGCTTGTTTCATCGGCTGCATGCGATGCCCCTTGACGCCACAGTTGATCAGCTCGCAGCGAAAGCGCGAGAGGTGATCCGCGACGAGTACCTGACTGCGGATATCGGTATCTCGGGCACGAACTTCGCAGTCGCGGAGACGGGCAGTGTCGTTACGGTGGAAAACGAGGGCAATGCCCGGCTCACGACGAGCGTGCCACGCGTGCATATCGCGCTGATGGGGATGGAGAAGGTCATCCCACGGATCGAAGATCTCGGCGTGTTCCTGAAGCTCTTGCCGCGGGCCGCGACGGGCCAGCGGAGTACGAGCTTCGTCTCTGTTATCACCGGACCGAAGCGGGCGGAGGAGCCGGAGGGACCGGAGGAGTTCCACCTGGTCATCGTGGACAACGGCAGGACCGGGGTGCTCGCCGACCCTGAACTGCGCTCGACGCTGCGCTGCATCCG